>DAOSWS010000006.1:0-98089 GCA_035593605.1 Thermoanaerobaculia bacterium
CCCTTACTTCCCTTTTATGAGCAACTTGTGAAATTCAACTGTCGAACGTCAGTCACGCTGAACGATAACGGGACCCGGTACACCTGCAGGACGGACCTGCAGGGCGAGGCCCACAAAGCCTTCAAGGCCATCGGCATGCGACCGCCGAACCGCGTGATCGAAGCGTAACCCAAAATTTCTCAATCCTTGAAAAACCTAGTGGTACGTCTGGATAGGCGTACCCTTACTTCCCTTTTATGAGCAACTTGTGAAATTCAACTGTCGAACGTCAGCCTGATATATTCGAGTTTTTCCAGCCAGTTTTTTCTGTTCAACCAGAACTGTCGATCTTCAAAAGTCTTCATGTCCTCTATGTTCGGGCTTATATTGATCTCACTAACCACGGTATAGAATTGATCCGTTGCGTAAGGCAGGGTTTTCAAGAAATATCCCTTTCTTTTATTGAACAGAAGATCCAAATCATTATAGATCCAGAAAAGGGCTTCAAATACATCGCGATATCGATCCCGGGAATAATCTGCCCTGGATAATTTAATTTCCTTTCCCGCCCACTTCGGAACGATGGAATGCTCTCCCAATTCGCGTTTATCATATTCTTCAAATTCACGATTAAACATTCTTTTGACAGAATATCCACGTTTAAATATGAACATTTCTGGAACAGAGTTTTGGAATGCAAAGTTTCTCCTCCTGCGAACGGGACCAAAGGACGGTATCGTGATCCTGCCATTCGAATCGCTTATTTCTTCATGCATTCCGATTTGAATTACACCTAACCATTTCGAAACACGAACCCAGGGATCCAGAAAAGGGGTTACCATTCGGGATGCCTCTCCTCCATCATAGACAGGCATCTGAGTATAAATATACACAGCTACAGCACCTTCCAGCGGTCCGCCCGTTTCAGCTTCAACCACCGTGAATGAATGTTCCGGAAAGATATAAAAGAGTGGATAGTTCGACACTGCACCCCAGTGATAGAGGTTCGTGAGGATGAAGACGGTGACAGCACTGTAGAAAATGATTCGAAAATCGGAAGAAACATTCTCTAATTTTTGAATCGGACTCCAGCTCATCGGATTGCTTTCGTAGAATCAGATCTCTCTTCCAACCACCAACCTCGCTGAACATTCACTCTTACGGCCATCATGAAATCATTGTAACAAATGGCTCCATGATCCCTGGATTATGTTCTCAGCCAGAATACAACTGAGCGACAAATTGATAGGTGGAATTTGTTTTTTGCTTTTCCTGATCTACGATCTATCCATGAAACTCTGATTTACTGGAGGTAAGTCATGTGCCGAATGGATGCCCTCCAACTCAGGTTTTTTCGTGTCGGAAGGGGATCTCTCACACTGGACATATTGCTTTCGAAGAGTCACCGAATGGATACTCTGAAAATTTTTAGTTTAGATCCGAAGGGTGCGGACTACCGACTAATGTCTACCGTATTCGGATTCTCCCCGTATCGGTAAAAGCACCGATCTCCCAGAACTCAAGGGTGCCAGCGCCCGACCGGAAGGTTTCAAGGGATTCCGGCGGGATCGCCAGGAGAAGACCCCCCGAGGTTTCGGGGGAACAGAGCAGAAGCTTATCTCCGTCGCTCAGATCCTTTTCGATTTCCAGCCAGGTCGAGTAATAGGCCTGGTTCGTGTAGGCTCCTCCGGGGAAAACCATCTTCTCCGCAAGATCCCGGGCCCCCGGGAGGAAGGGAAGGCTCTGCCAGGAAAGGTCGGCTCCGAGGCTGTCGGGCTCCAGCATTTCGTGAAGGTGGCCGGCCAGGCCGTACCCGGTGACGTCGGTCATGGCCCGAACACCGGAATTCAGGGCGGCCCGGGCGGCCTCCCGGTTCAGCTGTTTCATCCGGCGCGTGGCCTCGGCCACGTTACTGGAATCCGCGGTCCCCCCTTTCAGGGCCGTTGTGATGACCCCGATTCCCAGGGGTTTCGTGAGGAGGATCCGATCTCCGGGCCGTGCGCCCCGGTTCAGGATTACCCGGTCGGGGTGGACAGACCCGATCACGGCCAGGCCGTACTTCGGTTCCCGGTCCTGGGTTGTGTGACCCCCGGCAATGATGACGGAGGCTTCCCGGGCCATCTCCATCCCGCCCCTGAGGATTTCCGCGACAATATCTTCCCCCAGGTCGGCTGGGTAGGAGAGAAGGTTGATCGCCAGGAAGGGCTCGCCTCCCATGGCGTAGATGTCCGATAAAGCGTTGGCGGCGGCGATGGCGCCGAAATCGAAGGGATCGTCCACGATGGGGGGAAAGAAATCGGCCGTGAAGACCAGGGCGGTCGTCTCAGTTAACCGGTAGACAGCGGCATCGTCGGAGGTCTCGAAGCCGCACAGCAGCTTTTCTGTCATCTCCGGGGGAAAGATGCCGCTTAATCCGCTCAGCAGGCGCTGCAGGTCACCCGGACCTGTCTTGGAGGCTCACCCCGCGCAGGAGGCGAATTCCGTCAGCCGTCTGATCTCATTCCTGGAGTGGTTCACGGTTCCTCACATGAATTAGTTTACCCCGTTCCATCTGGCGGATAAAGAGGACAAGGCGGTCGAAAACCGGTTCGACCTCCTCCCCGAAGGATTCCTTCATCTCCGTCCCGATGCTGAAGAGAGAGCGGTGTCCGTCACACCGATTCCAAACAAAGGATCCGACACTGTCCAGGCGGACGGTGATGTCCTTCGATCGAAAGATACGGGTGAGAATACGGCCCAGGCGGCCCGAACCGAAGCGGGGCACATAGACGGTGACGATTCCCTCCCCGTCCGTTTCCGCCTTCCGGAGCGGTTCCGGGATAAAGTCCAGGAAGTTCGGTGCCTTCTCTTCTTTTTTCACTCAGGCCTCATAATCGATTCCCGGGTAGAAATTGAAAACCCTGCCCCGATTTTCCGGGGCAGGGAATAAGAACTTAGAAAGAGACGCTTCAACGTTTTTTGAGGGCCTTCAGGGGCATGCCCACCATAAAGACACCCAGGGCGACCATAACCAGGAATCCCACAAAGTAATGGCCGAACCAGGATGGAGTCTTGGCGAGGATGGTGTAGCCCTCGGAAAGGAGCTTGTCGTACTCCGGAATCTCCCCTACCACAGTCGCGATGGGATTGGCGAAGATCTTTACCTTGGCGGCGACGAGGGCGGCAAGGAGAATGCCGATGAGGGCCTCTCCCGCCACAAGACCGGATGCAACAAGAAGACCTTTGTTTTCGGATGCCTCTTTCTTGTGCTGCTGTTCCTCGGTCAGCGGTGCATCCTCCTTAACGCCGGTGCGCTTGGCCACCATGGCATCCAGGATGTATTTGAAGACGCCGCCCACAAAGATGGCCGCTGTAGTTTCGAAGGGAAGGTACATCCCCACGGCGATCAGCATGGGAGAAGGCGACTTGATCAGAATGAGGGCCAGCGAGAAAAACATTCCGATAAGAATCAGGGACCATTGCATCTGGCCGCCCACGATGCCCTTGGCCACTTCAGCCATGAGTCCGGCCTGGGGTGCGGGCAGGGTTTCGGAGCCGATACCGCCCCCGAATTTATGGAGGAGCATGATGGGCCAGATCAGGGCGAATGCAGCGGCGACAACACCGATCAGACCGCCCACTTCCATACGCCAGGGGGTACCGCCGAGGAAGTGACCGACCTTCCAGTCCTGAATCATGTCTCCGGCAACGCCGGCCACGCAGCAGACGACTGTTGCGACACCCAGGGCGGCGAGGATGCCCCCGTCTCCGCGGAGACCAAGGGCGAAGAGAAGCCCGGCCGCGATGAGAAGGGTGGAGAGGGTCAGACCGGAAATGGGGTTGGAGGAGGACCCAATAATCGAAACGAGGTATCCGGCCACGGCGGCAAAGAGAAAGCCCGCGATGGCCATGACAATCGTCGTAATCAGGGAAATGGAGAAGCTGCCCGCCAGAACCTTGTAGAGGAGAAACATAAAGACCACCATGGCGGCAATAGCGAGGAGGACTCCCTTGAAGTTCAGGTCCTTTTCAGTTCGAAGCTCGACGTGACCTTCCGCGGCACCTCCCATGGAGGAGATGGATCGACGAATGCCTGTAATGAGGCTTTTACGCATGTTGTACAGGGTATAGAAGGCACCCACGATCATGGCGCCGATGGCCACCTTCTTGATGCTGTCGGCATAGAAGGCACCAAATTCGTTGAAGAGGATCGCCCTGCCGCCGTCTATGCCGATCGTTGATGTGATGTGGGCCGCAAAGGCAGGATCAAAGAGGGCCCGGACAAAGAGGGCGAGGGGCATCAGGAAGAGCCAGCCGAATACACCTCCGGAGAAGGTGATGGCGGCGAGGCGGGGCCCAATGATGAACCCGACACCCAGGAAGGCGGGCGAGGGGCTGGGAAACTGATAGGGAAAGGCCTTTCCCTGGATCGTAAAGATGCTTTTAAAGCGTTCACCGATGAAGGGAATGCCATTGGCATTCTTGAAAAACTCGATCAGGGCCGCAAGCCCCATCGATCCAAAGACCAGGCCCGCACCCGTGGAACCTGCCTGCCCGGCTTTCACGATCTCGGTACATGCAACGGATTCAGGGAAGGGCAGGGAGTGGTCGTCCATGAAGGTCCGGCGGAGGAGAATGACAAAAAGAACGCCCAGGATACCGCCGACCAGCATGAGGACGGTTCCCATGACGATGTCGAAGTCCTTCCACACGCCGGCAATGATGAAGCCGGGGATCGTGAACACGGCGCCCGCCGCGAGGGCTTCACCGACGGCACCCGTGGTTCGGGCAATGTTTTCTTCCAGGATGGTGCCCTTGAAGGGTCTCAGGACAGCCATGGCAATGACAGCCGCAGGAAAGGTCGCGGCAACGGTCATTCCCGCACGAAGTCCGAGGTAGGCATTGGCAGCTCCAAGGATCATGGCAAGGATGACACCCACAAAGAGTGCCTTGAACGTGAGTTCTTTCATGTCAGTTTCTGGAGAGATGTAGGGTTTAAATTTCACCTGAGACATAGACAACCCCCTGAAAAGATTTGAACTATTGTATCCTACTTGAGGGTGAGAGGCAATAAACGGCGGCGGTGCTTACTCTTCGGGTGGATTCAGCCCGTAGTAGGCATAGTTGATCTCGATGAACTTCTTCCACTTTTCCGGGACATCGTCTTCCACAAAGATGGCCTCGACCGGGCAGGCGGGTACACAGGCTCCGCAGTCAATGCAATCCTCCGGATGGATGAAGAGCATGGTGACGTCCTCGAAATCGGGTTCTTCTCTCCGCGGGTGAATGCAGTCCACGGGACAGACATCCACGCACGAAGCATCCTTCATATCGATACAGGGTTCGGTAATGATATGGGTCATGGGAGCTCCGGGTTCCATTCGGACCGGAAAGGAACGAATGGTGAATCCAGGGCCGGATGAAAAAAACCGGTTCTCACAGAAAGAGTGATCCGACCTGGTAGACGAGCGTGGCGATCAGCCAGCCCAGAATCGAAGTGTATGTGATGGTGAGAAGGGCCCAGCGGACTCCGATTTCCCTGCGGATCACCGCCAGAGTGGAGAGACAGGGCACATAGATTAAAGACATCAGCATGAAGGCGTAGGCAGAGAGATGGGTGAAATGTGAGGCCAGCGCCTGGTTGAGGGACAGATCTCCATAAAGGGTCCCCAGAGTGCCGACAACGATCTCCTTTGCAACGACACCGGATAGAAGGGCAATGGCTGCCTCACCGAAACCGAAACCTGCCGGGGCCAGGAGAGGTGCAAGGAAATCACCGATCTTACCAATCCAGCTCTCGGGTGAGGCGTAGGAAACTCCGGGAGGAAAGGAAGCCAGAAACCAGATAAGAACCACACCGGCCAGGATAACGGTACCGGCCTTGCGGACAAACAACCTCGACCGCAGCCACATATGATAGGCCGCACCGCGAACCGAGGGCATATGGTACGGAGGAAGCTCCATAACCAGGGGAGCCGTTTCATTCCGAAAGAAGAGTTTCTGAAAAATCCTCGCTACGATGACGGCCAGAATGACACCGATGAGATAAAGGCTGAAGACCACAAGTCCCTGGTGCCGTTGGAAAAAGATTCCCGTGAACAGGATATAGATCGGGAGACGGGCGGAACAGGACATGAGGGGAAGGATCAGAATCGTGAGGGTTCGATCCTTTTCCGACTCAAGGATGCGGCTTCCCATGATCGCAGGCACATTGCACCCGAATCCCAGAATCATGGGAAGAAAGGACTTTCCATGAAGACCCATCGTGTGCATGAGCCGGTCCATGATATAGGCGGCCCGGGCCATGTAGCCGGAGTCTTCCAGGATTGCGATGAGAAAGAAGAGGATCATGATATTCGGAAGGAAGACCAGGACGCTCCCGACGCCTGAAATCACTCCATGGGTCAGAAATGAAATCAGAAAGGGGTGAAGATGGAGGGCGTAAAACCACCCGGAAATGGTCGAAGCCGCGGTGGACAGCCCGACATCAAGGGCCGTGGCCACCGGATTGCCCAGCGTGAAAACCAGCTGAAACGAAAGCCACAGGATCACAAAAAAGATCGGCATTCCGACGAAGGGGTTGGTCAGAACCGTATCGATTCGGCGAGTCCAGTCAATCCGGTCAAAGGCCGATTGCCGGGACACACACTCCTTGACGACACCATGCACGAAACCGTAACGCTTTTCTGCCAGCAGGGTGGGAAGATCGTCATACCCCAGGGTCTGGCAGAGGTTGATCGCCCCTTCGATCCAGGCCCGTCGCAGATCCCGCCCCCCTTCCACAAGGTGAATAAGATCGAGTGCGTGAGCATCTTCTTCCAGAAACTGGAGGGCCACCCATCGGGACGGATAGGGAACCCCGATGTCGCTGACTTTTTCCGTGATTTCTTCAATATATCGCTCGAGATCTTCTCCATAGTGCACCCGGAAGGCGCCGTCGGGCTTGTTCAGAGCGCCGGAAATGGCATCCCTTAGCTCATCCAGACCCTGATTATTCACGGCGACACAGGGTACGACGGGAATACCCAGAATTCCGGAGAGACGGGCGAAGTCCACCCGAATCCCGGCCTCTTCGGCTGAATCCATCATGTTCAGGCACAGGACAATATTCAGTCCCATTTCTAGACATTGGGTCACGAGGTAGAGATGTCGATCCAGGAGGGTGGCATCCACAACGATGACTACGACATCGGACTCTCCGGAGAGGAGAAAATCCCTCGCGACACTTTCATCCAGGGAGTGGGCAGAGAGACCATAGGTGCCCGGTAGATCCACGACCTTGCACTTTCGATCGCCGATTCGGGAAAAACCGTATTTTTTTTCCACGGTGACTCCCGGCCAATTTCCCGTATGCTGGCGGGAGCCTGTCAGCGCATTGAAGATGGTTGTTTTCCCGGCATTGGGATTACCGGCAACGGTAATCACTGGTTCCGGATTCATAACGATTTCACTAAGACCGATTCAAGCTCTTCGCGGCGAAGAGAGAGATGGTATCCCCGTACACTTAAAATCATGGGAGACCCGAAGGGGGCAATGGTAATGACGCGTACCACAGTTCCCGGTACCATTCCCATATCCAGAAGCTTTCGCTTCAGGGAGACCTCCCCCTCGATACGGTGGACCTGTCCCTCTTCTCCCACCTTCAGTCTGGCCAGGGATCGGACATTCCCGGGCGGACCGACGTTCGGATTTGTCAGATCTGCGCCCCGGGTTTCCTTTCCCTCAGGGGCCTGGTAGGACTCGATAAAGGTGACCATGCTGCGCAGTGAAACCTGAGATATGTAATGCTCAATGGCACAGGCATCTTCCTCTGCCTGCTCCTCGGGTACGTTAAGAATGTCGGTAAGGAACCGATGGAGTACCTGATGGCGACGATAGACTTCCTTCGCTGCCATGAGACCCTTCTGCGTCAATTCGATATAGCCGTACCGTTCATGGATTACGAAACCACGGTCTTTCAGGGTCTTTAATCCGCCCACCACCGAGGCCATTCTGAGGTTGAGAGAATGGGCAAGATCCTTCACCCGGACCACCTTGAGATCCTTCTGCAAAAGATAGATTGCCTTGAGATAGTTCTCAAGGGCCGGGGAGAGTGTAGTTTCCATGTACAAATAATGTTAGGAGAGCAAAAGTTTTTTGTCAAGGAGAAGGGACTAAAACAGCGGGATGTGAACGAGAACTAAAGTCCGTAATCCAGAATTTTCCTCTGAAGCGCCCGGAGGGTGAGGCTCAGACGATTTGCCGTGCGGGTCAGATCCTGTTTTTCCTGCAGAAGGACCTGACGGAGGATTTCCTTCTCCAGGGCTGTACCTGCCCGCGTCAGGATTTCTTCCAGAGAACCTTCAAGACCGATCTGGGTAAGGAGGCTGGATTCTTTCGGGTCTTCCATTGCCAGCTGAATATCATCGGACTCGATAGTGTCGGTTTCGGAAAGGATCACGGATCGTTCGATCATGTTCTGCAGTTCCCGCACGTTTCCAGGCCATCCATGATTCCGGAGTTTTTCCATCGCCGATTTTCCGAAAGAGAGGGATCTGCGTCCCATCTCCGCCGAGTACTTCTTCAGAAAGTGTTCCGCGAGAATTGGAATATCGGTGGGACGGGAACGAAGGGGAGGGATAAAGACGGGAAAGACGGAAAGCCGATAGAAAAGATCCTCACGAAAGCGATGTTCGCGAACGGCCTTCTGAAGGTCCTGGTTTGTTGCCGCAATGATGCGGACATCCACCTGAATCGTCTGGAGCCCGCCGATGCGCTCAAAGGTTCTTTCCTGGATGACCCGAAGAATCTTGCTCTGGACATTCATTCCGAGCTCACTGATCTCGTCCAGAAAGATCGTTCCAGTATGGGCGAGCTCAAATTTCCCCATCTGCCGGCTGGATGCTCCCGTATAGGCTCCCTTTTCATGGCCAAAGAGCTCATTTTCAATCAGGGTATCGGGAATTGCAGCACAATTGATGGCAACGAAGGGTTTATCTTTCCTTGGGCTCAACGAGTGAATTGCCCGGGCAAAGAGTTCCTTGCCCGTCCCCGATTCTCCGCTCAGCAGGACTGAAACTTCTGTGGCCGCCACTTTCTGAACTTCGCGGGAGAGATGGTCCATAATCGGTGAGGATCCGACAATCGTGGGGAAACCGAAGTTTCGAGCGTGCTCTTCCTTGAGAAGGATATTCTCTCGGTAAATTCTCTGCTTTTCGATGATTCTGTCAACAATCAGGCTGAGGAATTCATGGTCGACGGGTTTTAAAAGAAATTCCGTGGCGCCCTTTTTCATAGCCTCAACGGCGGTTTCCACGGTTCCAAAGGCCGTGATGATAACCACGGGAAGATCGGGATCCTCCTCCCGGGCGGAGGTCAATACTTCCAGACCGTCGGCGCCCGGCAGCTTCAGGTCGGTCAGGACCAGACTGAAACGCTCTTTCCGCAACAGATCCAGGGCCTGAGTCCCGGAGGAGGCGCCGACCACTTCGTACCCCCTGTCACCCAGAACTTCCGACAGGATCTTAAGAAGAGACCGCCGATCTTCAACGACGAGGATTCTATCCATTTCGCGACCATCTTATCACAGCGAATCAGACCTTGAGGTAGAGCATCTCCGAATGACCGGGACGGAAGGCCCCGTCAATGGCGTTGACCAGGAGGGTCCGGGCCGCCTTGACAGCGGGAAGGAGCTCCACTCCCTGCCCGAGAAGAGATGCGATGGCTGCGGAGAGGGCGCACCCGGTTCCATGGTAGGTTCCCTTTCTCCGCTGCATCTTCAGGGTCGTTACGGTTTCCGGAGTGGCCAGCACATCCAGGATGGTTTCACCCTCTCCATGTCCACCCTTGAGCAGAACGGCGGTCCTGGTCCGTTCCGCAAGCACAAGGGCCATCTCCTCCGGCGATGCGAAGGAACGAATCGGCGCATGGAGCAGGCGTTCAGCTTCCGGAATATTGGGAGTCAGAAGGGTGGCGCAGGGAATCAGCCGCTCCTGCAGGGCGGCAATCGTATCGTCTACCGTCAGAGCGCTCCCGGAGGTGGCGACCATGACGGGGTCCACGACGACGGGAATCGTCGCTCCGGAGAGCGCCTCGGCAACCACGGAGATCGTGGAGCTGTCCGCCAGCATGCCGGTCTTAACGGCCCGAACGTCCATATCGGAAAATACCGCATCGAGCTGAGCCTTAAGGTGTCGGGGCGGGATGAGATGGACGTCGTGAACCCCCGTGGAATTCTGAGCCGTCGTGGCCGAAATGACAGCCGCAGGATGACTCCCCGACAACCGGATCATGGCAACATCCATGAGAACGCCGGCACCGCCGGAACTATCGATTCCAGCAATGGTGAGACATACAGCAGGAGGAGTCATCAGGCGCGTTCGAGATAGCTGTCGTCCCGGGTATCGACCTTGACCTTATCCCCGATCTGAATGAACTGGGGAACCGTAACCGTAATCCCATTCTCGAGTTTGGCCGGTTTTCCTCCACCGGCCGCCGTGGCCCCCTTCATGGGCGGCTCTGTTTCAACAACCTCAAGAATGACCGAGGGCTGGATCTCGATACCCACCGGGTTTCCCTCGAAAAGGTCCACCTGGATGATGTCATTTTCCTTCAGATATTTCAGAGAGTCGGAAAGGATCTCTTCCGAAAGTGCGATCTGTTCGTAAGTTTCCTGGTCCATAAAGTGGTATCCCGACGCATCGGAATAGAGGTACTGCATGGACCGGTTGTCCAGCATAGCTTTCTCCACCTTATCTCCCGAGTTATACCTGCGTTCGTAGGCATTACCGGTTTTCAGGTTTCGAATCTTCACCTGGACATGGGCGTGGCCCTTTCCAGGTGTGACATGGGTCATCTGGATTACCCGAAAGAGTTCTCCATCGATAACCAGGATATTTCCCGCGCGGATCTGAGTGGCAACAATCATGGTTCAAACCTCCGCGGGAAGGGTATCAAATTCATGTCCCGGGATCAAGATGGAAGTGGGGTTACTTTACGCGTACCATCCCTGGAGCCAGAGCACCCTTTCCCGCTGCTGCATACCATGCACCATCGGCATAGATCGGGCCATCGGCTTCCAGGGCTTTGGCAAACCCGGCATCGGTGAGGGTTAAATCGGAAAACTTCAGGTTCGAAGTGGCAATCACGAGCCCCGTGGAGTCCACAATGACAATCTCATCAACGGGAAGGGTGGTAATGGCATCGTTCACTGCAGTAATCAGAGCACCCTGATCACGGGTGGCCAGAAGATCCTTTGCGAAGACGGCCATGGAACGAGCGAGATCAGACTTGTGGCTTCGCTCCATTTTAGCCATCTCTGCGTCCTTTGCCTGGAGCTTTTGGGAGAAATCCGTCCGGGCAGCATCCAGATCGTCTTTGACCTTGTCCACTTTACGCTCCTCCACAACCCAGAGCGCACCGAAAAGACCCAGAATAATGAGTGCAATAACCAGAACCATCCATGCCTTCATACCTTGCTCCTTTCTAAAACGGGAAGGGCAAAACCCAGGTTCAGTATCAAGTCTACCATATCGCCGGGAAGGGGAGCCTCAATTTCAAGGGATTCACCGGTGATGGGATGGGGAAAGGCAATGACCCATGCGTGAAGTGCCTGGCGATCTATGTACTGTCTTCCCGAATTTCGTGCGTAGGTCTCATCCCCGACAATCGGATACCCCAGATGGGCCAGATGAACACGAATCTGGTGTGTCCGCCCCGTAATGGGTCTCGCTTCCACAAGTGAGAATCTTTCTTTTCGTTCCCGTGTAAGAAAGAGGGTCTGGGCATCCCGTCCACTCTCCCCAACCTGCATCTTCTTTCGATGCACGGGGTGACGGCGGATCGGACCGTCCATTCGATATTCGTCAAAGGGTACACAGCCCCATACGGCAGCCAGGTAGACCTTATGGACCCTTCGGGCCTTGAAGGCCCGGGCCATGGCATCATGGGCACGATCGTGAAGTGCGACGACCAGGCAGCCCGATGTGTCTTTGTCAAGCCGATGGACGATTCCCGGGCGCTCCACGCCTCCGATGGAGGACAGACCAGGTCCCATCGCCAGGAGACCGTGGACAATCGTTCCGGAACTTCTTCCCGCACCGGGGTGAACACAGAGGCCGGCCGGCTTATTCAACACCAGTATATGCTCATCCTGAAAGAGGATGGAGAGATCCATCGGCTCGGGAATGAGCTGGGAAGGTACGGGCGGAGGAATCACGCCTTCGACGACATCACCTGGAGAGAGCGGACGGCTGGGCCTGGCTTCCCGACCATTGACCCGCACATGACCTGCGCGGACGAGCCGGGCCAGGGCCGCCCGGCTCAGTTCCGGAAGGCAGCAGGCCAGGAAGGTATCCAGGCGCCGTTCAGGCTTCAGAACCTCGAGACGAAAGGTATCCACGGAGTAAGAAGAAGGACGAAACCGTCACTACGACGATAGCGACAACCTGCGAGGTGGACAGAGGGCCGCCGAGAGGCGTACCCCGGGGATCTCCCCTTAGAAACTCCAGGAGGAACCGGGCTGCACCATAGAGCCACGCGTACATGAGAAAGATCTGTCCCTTAAACCGGCGTCGTGTATAGAGAAGCTGGAGAAGAAAGAAGATGGTTAAATCGGAAAGGGAGAGGTAAAGTTGAGACGGGTGAAGGGATGTGTGGAGAGGGACTCCCGTAATTTCATGGGCAAAGGGGTTGGTGAAGGTGACGGCCCACGGAAGGCTGCAGGATTTTCCCCAGCAGCATCCAGCCATGAAGCATCCGATCCTGCCTATGGCCTGACCGATGGGAAGTGCGGCGCCGTAAACATCTCCAAGGGTCCAGATGGGAAAACGTGCTTTTCGGATCAGGAGGATGGCTGTGATCACGCCGGCGATAAAACCGCCATAGAAGACCCCACCGGATCGGATGAGGGAGATGAACGAAGAGAAAGAACGGAAGAAATCCCCGGGATAGACGAACACGAGGGCGATCTTGGAACCGATGAAAGATGCGATCACGATGGAAAGTCCCGTATCAAAAACCTTGACACCGTCCATTCCCTCTTTCCGGGCGCGCAACTTCGCCACGAGAAGGCTTACAAAGACACCCAGGGCGACAAAAAAGCCATAGGAAGGAATGAAGAAGGGTCCGATTTCAATCAGCTTGGGGAACACGGGACGTGGATTTCCTGAACGAGAGGATGAGGATGAGGATGAGACCTGTGGAGATACTGGCATCGGCAATATTAAAGGAGGGCCAGTGATGGTTACCAAGGTGAAGGTCGATAAAATCGATGACCTTTCCATACGCCATTCGATCCCAGATATTTCCGGCCGCACCTGCCAGAAGCAGATGCATGGCGATCCTCACCGGGACGGTCTCATCCTGAAAGAGGAGAAAGTAGGCCAGAAAGATGAGTACCAGTATTCCGATTCCCGTCAGCACCGGATTCATGATGGAGGGAGAGATCCCGGAGAAGACCCCGAACGCAATTCCCGTATTGGTCACATGGACCAGGGTGAAGAAACCGGGAATGATGGTGGCGGGCAGGGAATCCGAATGGAGAATCAGAATCTTGGTCACCCTGTCCAGGGCAATCAGGACCAGGGTGAGGGTCCACATCCAGGGGATAAAACGTTTCATCCAACGACCCCGTTGCACCGGGAGCAGAGCCCCTCTTCCAGTTCCTTGAATTTCCAGCAGCGGGGACACTTCTCTCCCTCTCTGGGCGCAACCTTGAAATAGAGACCCTCCATGCTTCGAGAGGGGGACCAGGTTCCATCCACCGTATCCTCAAATCCGACCTCGACGGATGAAACAAGAAAGAACTCTTCCAGATCGAGCTGAAGGGACTGGAGGAGTGTTTCCAGGGCTCCATGGCGGGTAAAGATCAGGCCGGCTCCGAGGGAAGAACCGATCACCGAAGTGGCACGAAGCGCTTCCAGGGCCTGGGTGACTTCCTGCCTCAGATCAAAGAGGCTCTCCCACTTCCGGGACCGCTCCTCGGGCAGGGTAAAGGAAGAAAGATCGGCAAAGGTTTCCATGTGAATAGAATCCAGCACCTTTCCCGTATAGGAACCGTAAGCTTCTTCCGCCGTGAAGACCATGACCGGAGCCATCATCCGGAGAAGGTTGTGAAGGATGTAAGCCATGGCGGTCTGGGCCGACCGCCGATTTCGTCCCTGTGCTTCATCGCAGTAGAGACGGTCCTTGATCATATCCAGGTAGTGGGCGGAGAGATCGACACTGCAGAATTGCACAAGGGAATGGTAGACAAGATGAAAGTTGTAATCCCGGTAAGCCCGGACAATTTTTTCGTTGACTTCGCAGAGACGTGAAAGAATGTATCGATCCAGAGGAAGAAGATCCTCCAGAGGAAGAGGCGAGGAAGGATCAAATCCGTGCAGGTTTCCGAGGAGATAGCGCAGGGTGTTGCGGACCTTCCGGTAGGCTTCTGCCAGCCGCTTCAGGATCTCTTCGGAGATTGGAATATCACCTCGATAATCGACCATCGATACCCAGAGCCTCAGGATTTCAGCACCGTATTTCTTAATGATCTCCTCCGGCGCAATGACGTTCCCGAGGGATTTTGACATCTTCTTTCCCTCACCATCCACGACAAATCCGTGAGTAACGACAGTCCGATAGGATGGCTGTCCCCGCAGAGCGACGGCCAGGAGAAGGGAACTCTGAAACCAGCCACGGTACTGGTCGTGACCTTCGAGGTAGAGGTCGCAGGGCCAGACAGGCATCTGCGCGCCAATATGGGATACTCCGGAATCAAACCAGACATCCAGGATATCCATTTCGCGGCTCAGATTCGTGGACTGACAGGAGGAGCATGTCCTGCCGGCGATAAGATCCTGGATCTCGTCCCTGTACCACACGTCGGCACCGTGCTTCCGGAAAAGGTCTACGACGGCCTGGAAAAATTCCGGATCTTTCTGGACCCTGTTGCAGTCTTCACACCGCAGGAGGGCGATCGGAACGCCCCAGGCCCTCTGTCGGGATATGCACCAGTCCGTACGGTTTTCGACCATTTCTTTTAACCGTTCTTCCCCCCAGGCTGGAATCCAGTTTGCCGTGCTGATGGCCCGCACGGCTGAAGGACCGAGGTCATTGGCACCAAGGGAGAGGAAGTACTGCTCCGTAGCCCGGAAGATAATGGGGTTTTTACAGCGCCAGCAGGCTGGATAGCTGTGGGAAAGAGGCTTCTGGTTCAGGAGAGATCCGCCGGAGGAAAGGTCGGCCATGATGGCGGGATTGGCTTTAAAAACATGCTGGCCTTCATATGCGGGAACATCAGAGGTAAAACAGCCGCGGGCATCAACCGGAGCCAGTACCGGCAGGTGGTACTGCTGACCGACAATAAAGTCCTCCATCCCATGACCGGGAGCGATATGAACAAGGCCGGATCCCTGCTCGGTCGTAACAAAATCTGCCAGGATAAAACGTCCCCGGCGATCCATGAGCGAGTTGGTGTAAATAAGCTTTTCCAGGTCTTTCCCCGGGATCGGTTCGGAAAGGGTCCATTCATCAAATCCGAACACACGTGAAAGGTTCTCGGCGAAATCTGCATAGACCAGGTAAGCCTTTCCATCATGTTCGATGAATCGGTAGGTCAGAGCCGGATGGACGGCGATGGCGACGTTGGCCGGAAGTGTCCAGGGCGTCGTCGTCCAGATCACGGCATGGGGGACACCCCTGGGCCGGGGAAGATCCTCCGGCCACTCCTGAATCGGGAAGGCCACAAAGATCGAGGGAGATTCATGGTCCTGGTACTCGACCTCTGCCTCGGCCAGGGCCGTGGCACAGGAAGCGCACCAGTAGACAGGCTTGTTCCCCCGATAGACGTTTCCATCCTGGAAAACCTTGTAAAAGGCCTCCAGAATGTCAGCCTCGTAGTCATGGGTCATGGTCAGGTAGGGGTTTTCCCATTCACCAAAGACACCCAGGCGCATGAATTCTCCGCGCTGGATGTCCATATACTTCATTGCATATTCTTTACAGGCCGCGCGGACATCGAGGATACTCATATCCTTACGATTGATCCCAAGCTGACGGTCAACGTGAAGTTCAATGGGAAGCCCGTGGCAGTCCCAGCCCGGCCGGTAGGGAGCCCGGTTTCCCATCATGGTGCGTGATTTGACGACAATATCCTTGAGAACTTTATTCAATGCGGTTCCCATATGAATGTGCCCGTTCGCATAAGGGGGACCATCATGAAGGAAAAAGATCGGACGGCCCTCCCGGGATTGTTGAATTTTCCCGTAGACTTCCATTTCCTGCCATCGCTTGAGAAAATCGGGTTCCCTCTGAGGCAGGTTGGCCTTCATGGGGAAGTCCGTCTGAGGGAGACAGAGCGAGTTCTTGTAATCCATAATGTCTGGAAACCTAACAAAATTAAAGGGTTTTGTCAATCACGACCTGGAAAGGCGATCCCTCAGAGACGGGGTTCTTCCCTCCTGCAGACCAGGATCGTAATATCATCCTGAAAGTGGTTCCCGCTGGAGAATTCCTTTACTGCATCGTAAATCGCATCGACAATCTTTACCGAGGGAAGACGGATCAAATTCTTGAGAACGTCAAGGAGCCTTTCTTCACCAAAGGGAACTCCATCTTCATTTTCGCATTCCAGGACTCCATCGGTAACGAAGAGGAGAAGGTCACCCGGCTGAAGGGAAATTTCTCTCCTGCATTGATAGGTCGCATCGGGAAACATCCCGAGCGGCAAGCCCGTGGCGGAAAGTGTATCCCGGACGGTTCCGTGAGAATCCAGGATGAACCCCGGCGGATGACCCGCATTGGCAAACCCCAGCTGGCCCGTCTGCAGGTTCAGGCTGGCGATCAAAAGGGTTACGAAGGAGGCTTCCTCCAGGTCCTGGACCAGCATCTGGTTCAACGTCTCCATAATGGAGCTCAAATTGGCATGGGATCTGGACAGGGATCGCAGGAAGGCCCGGGTTTCCGCCATAACCAGTGCCGGTCCGATCCCTTTCCCGCATACATCCGCCACAACCATTCCGCAATTTCCTCCCGGCATCGGCAGAAAATCAAAATAGTCTCCGCACGTCATCCGGGCGGGGAAGACTTTTCCGGCAATGTCGTACCCCTTTGCGACCGGTGCCTCTGTGGGAAAGAGACGCTTCTGTACATTGGCGGCAATCGCCATCTCAAATTCCTGTTCCTGAAGCTTTCTCGATTCCGTCATGTCTTTCAGAACCGAGACAAAGTGGTGAATCGCACCGTTACCATTCTTCATCGGCGTGATTGTCTGCTCGGCAAAAAAGGTTCCTCCACTTTTTTTCTGATTGACTACGGTGGCTCGAAAAACCCGTCCCTCCAGAATCGTATGCCAGAGTTCCTTATAGTACCCGTCATCCTGAAGTCCCGATTTCAGGATCGCAGGAGTCCTTCCGATGGCTTCCTCTTCGGAAAAGCCCGTCATTTCCTCGAACGCAGGGTTTACATATTGGATGGTTCCCTCATGATCGGTGATGAAGATGGCGTCTGCCGTCTGCTCAACCGCGTTGGAGAGCTGTTTCATTCTCTCTTCCGAAGCCTTCTGATCCGTCACGTTTCGAAATACCACCACTCCCCCTATGTTGGCACCATCCTCATTTTGAAGAGGGACCCCGCTTGCATTCAGATGAGCACCCTCAGGGATTTTCTCGTTTCGAACATAGACTTCCGAATCCTGAAAGGTTTCCCCCCGGATCGCCCGCAGAAGTGGGAGCTCTTCCGGAGAATAGAGCTGTTCCGTTCCCGGTCTGTATATTCCGTACTGCTTCGGCCATTCCGAGGGATGGCCGGTCCCGGAAACACTTCCAAAGAACGACCGCGCAGCATCGTTGGCCATGAGAATCTCACCGTTCAGATCGGAGACAATGATTCCTTCTGAAATACTTGAGATGACCGCCCGGGTAATCCGGGCTTCCCGTCGTTTAGCACGATCCCGGGCCAGTTTGATGAGAACCACCCCCAGAATCACAAGAAGTTCCCAGATCCCTCCGATGACCAGGCTTTCCCGCAGGGGATTTCGTGTAAACATTCGAGTCAGAAAGGCGTCGGTGGGATAAGCGACAAGCCGCCAGGTCCGATCCCCGATTTTCAGATACCGCTCACAGGAGAGATCGGGATTTTGGACCAGACGATCGTATCGGGTTATGATGACTTCCGTCTGATCCGATCCTCCTTCCGATTCGATCAGCTGGAAATGAATATCCCCCAGCGCGGAGGAGGCCCTGTGAAAGAGGGAGACACCCGTGAGCCGGCCGGAGCGAAAGACAGCCACTACAAACCCCCGTATCCCCGATGTTTTCCCGGCCGTGATTCCGCCTTGATTCCCGGATACGGGAAGAATCATCAGAAATCCTTCGGGAGACGTTCCTCCCTGAACCAGAGATAGAGATCCGGTAATCACCAGACGATTTTCATGTTCAGCCTTCTGAAGGGCTTTCATTCTTTCGGGATTGGAGCCCAGATCGTATCCGACAACTCTCTCATTACCCGGAAAAGGATCGACATACTGGACCGGATAATAGAGGTCCCGCTCCCCCGCCTGCTTCAGTTCTCCCCGATCCAGCCCCTCGGTGATGGCGTAAGTCCGATTTCCGTGCAGGCTACTTTGCTCTTCATGAATTCGCCGATTCTCCGCTGTCACCTTCGGAACCCACTCCAGAGCCTGAAGGGAAGGATGACGCTGGATGATCGGACCGGTCATCTCATGAAAATCATCCTGACTCAATGGATCCATTTTGGAAACCTGGGCCTGGAGAGAATAGAGAGCTTCGACTCCGGAGACAATTTCCCGTTCAATCCAGAAAGCCCCTGTGGAAAGATCCCTGGATAGCTGTTCCAGCATCGATTGCTGTTCCTGACCGACTACAACCCGGTACACGCCATAACCGACAACCGGTCCCATCAGGATCGCGAGAATGATAATGGAACCCAGAACTCTTGGTCTCAAGAAAGACTCCACCTGATATGTTGAACCCTATCATATTGCCTCATAGACTATGAAAACAGGATAAAGGGAGAATTTGTTCCATAGAATGAGACTTTATCTCTTTTATGGGAATCGAAATCCCATTTCCCGGATTCCCCTACTCTGTTGATTCCGGAAATTTTTTCTGCACGTAGGACTCCAGGATTTCCTCAAAATCATGAACCAGGGATGGCCCCTGAAGGGTTGTATGGAGTTTTCCTTCGATAAAGACCGGCGCCCTGGGTTGTTCTCCTGTTCCGGGAAGGGAAATTCCAATATGGGCCTGCCTGGATTCACCCGGTCCATTAACGACACATCCCATCACGGCAATGGTCAGGTTTTCGACACCGGGGTTGGTGATCCGCCATTGCGGAAGCCGGCCCATGATGAAGGTTCGGATCTCTTCGGTCAGCTCCTGAAAAAAAGTGGATGTCGTTCGTCCGCACCCCGGACAGCTGGTGATCTGGGGGAAAAAATTCCTTAAACCCAGGGACTGAAGAATCTGCTGACACACTTCTACTTCCCGAGTCCTCGATTCTCCGGGAAATGGGGTAAGAGAAACCCGGATTGTGTCCCCGATCCCCTCGGCGAGCAGTGTCCCGATTCCCAGAGTCGATGCAATAATCCCCTTGTCTCCCATTCCCGCCTCCGTAAGACCCAGATGGAGCGGAAAACGGGTCCGGTTTGCCAGGTCGCGGTAGAGAAGAATCAGATCGGGAACATGGGACACCTTTGCCGAAAGAATGATCTGGTCTTCTCCCAGACCTTCTTCCATGGCCATTTCCGAAGACCGAACCGCCGATTCCACAATGGCTTCCCGCATCACTTCCGATGCAGGGAGCGGTTCTTCCCGACGTGCGTTGACGTCCATGCGCTCCGCAAGTATCGCTGGATCGAGGGATCCCCAGTTCACACCGATGCGGACCGGTTTCTGTCTGTCGCGGGCGATGGCAACCATCGTACGGAAATTATCGTCTTTTCTATGGCGTCCACCCAGGGTTCCGGGATTGATCCTGTATTTGGAAAGGGTTTCCGCCGCATCGGGAACTTTCTGCAGGAGGATATGCCCGTTAAAATGAAAATCACCGATTAGGGGAACCTCCGCACCTCGATCCCGGAGGATATTCCTGATTTCAGGTACAGCACGGGCCGCTTTTTCCGTATTGACCGTAATTCTAACCAGTTCGGACCCTGCGCGCCAGAGATCATAAACCTGGTCAGCAGTGGAGCGGGCATCCTCTGTATCGGTATTGGTCATGGACTGAACGACAATCGGATGCTCTCCCCCGATAGGAATCTTCTGGACAAAAACGGGCACGGATGGGCGTCGTGAGGAAATCGGTACCATGGACACCATTATACCGAAGGCGGAATCACGAGGTGTAACAATCTGCAAGAAATAGGGATGTGGTGTATAGTAATTTCATGGAAAGGCTCCATTATCAAAGGTTAATCCCCACAGTTACGGGATCATGTCTAACCCTTCTCTTTTTCTCTTTTTACTCCTTATCCTGCTCTCCCCGATCCACCGTCGATCTTTCTGGAACCTGGGAAGCGGAGGTGAGGGTCGATACAACAAACCGGGACATTTACATCGTTGAACTCAAGGGTACCGATGAAAGCGGACTCCTGACCATGATCCATAACGGTCGGCGCCAGTCTCCCCTTCCTCTGATCGAACTCCATCAGGAGTCTTCCCGACTATCCTGGAAGGTGAAAGAGGTGCGAATGGAATTTCATGGACGGATCGAATCCGGGGGCGGGAGGATCAACGGAACCCTGCACTTTGGCCAGACCGCATCCCTCGATATCACCTTTTCCAGAGTTTCGGACTCCATTGCCTCTCAACCCTTTGTGCCCGATACCTTTTTGATTCCCGATCCTGCCCGGATTGGAACGTTTGAAATACGAACCCTTACGGTGGAGGATGCTGAACCTCTCTTTGAAGCCCTGGAAGCATCCAGAACCCATCTTCGGACCGTTCCGTCGGGAGAATGGGAACTTGCGGGCCGTTCTCCCATGGACACGGTGGAAGCGATTCGCAGGTACGAAAAGGAGTCAAAGAGGAAAACCGCATTTACCTATGGGATCTTTTCTATGGAGAACGGGCTGATCCTGGGTGAAGTTCACATCCGTCCCGATCGGTTCGGGTCCGCAGACGCTCAGGTCTTCTTCTGGCTGAGGCAGAGCGCCTATGAAGAAGGTCTGGAACCTGCGGTGGAAGAAGAGATCCGGCACTGGCTCAAAGAATCCTGGCCCTTTGCGACGGTCACCTTCCCGGGCCGAACCCCCTGAAAACGCACACTCTCTTCTGTCAATACATCAGTCCTCTTTCACCAGGAGGACGTGGATAGCCTTGACAACCACCTTGACCCTGTCCCCTTCTTTCAATCCCAGATCCTCAATGGAATCGACGGTCATTACCGATGTCACGGACGATGGGTCTTCTATATCCACTTTCACCTGACCCATCACATTCCCCTTTTTAATTTCCCGGACCACAGCAAGAATCTGGTTTCTGGCTCCATATTTCATGGCTTACCTCCCATGGGTTCATCATACCTGAACCTCTCAACAATCATGAAATGTTCAGGGTCTGTGAAACGGTCGACCATGGGTTCTATGATATTGATAGACCTGTACCTTGCAGGGATAGTCTGAACATTCCAGAACAACCATCAGAATCGAACCCAGGGGAGGGAAATACACAAAGCGGGGAAAGTAGAGTTGCGATGGAAGGGTGGAGGAGGATGTAGATTCCCAAGGGGTCCAGTGATGTTCTCGATAGAGGTAGGTTGTTCCACTCCAGGGATACCCGTATAACAGGGTACCCATCAGGTCGGGATGGTAGACCATTCCCATGGGAACGGTATCAGGGTTCATTCCACTCTGAAGATTCAGATCTTTCCCATCAAATTCATAGGTCAGTCCCTGACTTACAATCACCGCTTTCTGAATCGCTTCATCGTAGGCGGCAAAATCCGTCGACAGGTAGTTCTGCCCGATATTGACCCATTCAACGGTCTGTCCGTTATATTCTCCAATTTTGTCGCCATCCATATCAAATGGGAAGAGAAGCACCCGTCTTCTATCGCTATCATATACGGCATGTCGGACAACGATGGATAATTCATTCTCCATATGAACACATTCCAATGCATCGGTGGAGATTAATTGACTGCACTGTATGGCGGAGTTATAGGTACAGCCCGAGAAAAGGACATCAACCATCTTTCCCGTTGGTTCAAAATATTGTGAACCCGCAAAGAGATAGGAGGAAGACATGCCAATCGGGGCATCACACACAAATATCCACTGGTATCCATCAAAGAGCCACTCTTCGGTAACATTCTGGTGATCCAGAAAATGGGAAAGATGGATGAACCGGTCATCGGGATTATAGGCAACATGAAAGGTATTGGCCGGAGATCCAGGCTTGATTCCTTCCAGAAAGATCTGAGGTCCATTCACGGATGTTTCGATCTTTTCCCATGTCCATCCGGCCATAGCTGTTCCTGCCATGAGTAACACCACCAGAATGACACCCGCATCCGTTAATTTCTTCCGGATGAAACCATAATCAGTTCGCAGGGAACAGGCCATTCTCCCCTCCTTGAAAGATATACGGTTCCGGGCCGCTCCGAGTAAAGAAATAGGGTGAAAAAATACTCAGGATCGGTTACGGATTGATTTTGAGACAAGAAAAAGCCCCGCGATAATCAGAGCGAACCCCACTCCGTCCCTTATCGACAACCGTTCTCCCAGAGCCAGGAAGGCCATAAGGGCCGCGGCGACGGGCTGAAGCGTGATATAGGTGGCGACCAGCGTAGGTGTCGAATGCTTGACTCCCCATGTATTGAGAAAGTAGTTCAACGTGGATGGGATGACAACGATATAGGCAATTCCTGCCCAACCGAGCGTAGGTACTGTTTCAAAGGGAAAATGGATAATCGTTTTGGAGGTTACGGCAAGGATTCCCAGTCCGCCAAAGAGGTAGGTCCACGTGATGACGGTCAGGGCGGGAAGACGGGTCAGAACGGGCCTGGCAAAGACAAGGAAGAGTGCGTAACTCATGCAATTGACCAGGATAAGAAGGTCCCCAAGAAAGGCCCGATTATTCATGGTCATGTCCGAAATCCGCAGCATGGCAAGGGCTCCGGCAATGGCAAGAATGATACCGAGTATCTTTCCGAGTGAGGTACGCTCGATTCGTAGGAGGATACCAAAGGCCTGGGCAAAAATGGGAATGGAAGGCATCAGGATACCGGCGTGGGTGGCAGAGGTGAGACTCAGCCCCTGAATGTAGAGCAGCTGGTTGGCAAAGACACCGAAGAGACCAAGGAGTGCCAGATAGGGAAGATCTTTTCGCTCCGGGAGAAACGAGCGGCGCCATAACGCCAGGATCATCAGAACCGGAAGAGCAAAGGCAACTCTCAGGCCCGCAACGACGAGGGGGTCAAAGTGTTCCAGAATCGCCTTCCCAAAGACATGGAAGGCGCCAAAGGAAAGCTGCACGAAGCCCAGTGCCAGGTGAACGTGAAGAAGGCGTCTCTCCATAACCGGAATCAGTGAAGCTTTCCTGCTTCTCGATTGAGAGGGTGATTCATCCCCGAAAGAAAAAGAGGATCATCCATCGGGAACATACTAGAGGTCTGCAGCCAGAACGACGCGATTTCGACCGCGGTGTTTTGCGGCATAGAGGGCCTTATCAGCCTCCTCGTTAAGACTTCGTTCATCGGGACAACTGGGAAAGGAAGCAATCCCCGCCGAAAATTCAACGGAAAAGGGTGTCCCATCATACGACTGATGTTTGAGATGTGCAAAACCCAGACGGATATCATCCAGTACCTTATAGGCATTGCTGTCTGTCGTCCCCGGAAGAATGATGGCGAATTCTTCTCCGCCATACCTTCCAATAATGTCCGATTTTCGAAGCCTCTGCTGAAGAAGGCGGGAAAGGCTTTTCAGAACGTTGTCTCCCGTCGTGTGTCCGTAGGTATCGTTGATCGCCTTAAAGTGATCGATGTCGATCATCGCAAAGGAGATCGTTCCCCCTTCCCGTTTGGCCCGCAGGACTTCCTTCGAAAGCTGTTCCTTGATGCTGGTGTGATTATAGAGACCGGTGAGACCGTCCCGTACCATGAAGGATCGAAGCATTCTCGATCGATACCCTCTGGAGTTGACGACGGAAAGGAGATGGTTGGGTTCGATGGGCTTGATCAGAAAGTCGTCGGCTCCCATCTTCATGGCCTGAAGCTGTTTTTCCAGCTCTGTTTCAGAAGAAAGAAAGACAATGGGCACGCCGACATAGTCTTCCATCTGCCGAATCGCGGAAGCCAGATCCATTCCGCTGCAAGTGGGCATGTAAAGATCCATAAGGATAAGGTCGGCTCGAAAATCTACCAGATGGAGCAGGATATCAATGGGATCATTGACAATGCTCGTTTCGATTCCTGCCTGTTTGAGAATCAGGGAGTAGGTCCGGGAAAGATCCTGATCGTCATCTACAATGAGAACGCGCAGAGGATCGGGACTCTGGTGTCCCAGCAGAAGTTCCAGTTTCTCAATCAGCTTACTCACGTCCACGGGCTTCGTGAAAAAGGCATCGCCCCCGAGTCTGCAGGCACTCAGACGGGACTGTATATCTCCCCGTGCGGAGAGTATGATGAAGGGAAAGCGGGAGCGCCATATTTCAAGCAGGCTGTCCATCTCTATTCCGTGTTCCGGCGTATCCCGCAAATAGTCCAGGTTCATGACCAGGGCCGCAGGGAGGCTGGCACTCAGGGCTTCCCGAAGCTTGTCGGCCCGGGTAAAGGCGCGGATCGTATATCCGAAGTACCCGATTTGAAGAGCAAGGTCCTCTGCAATCAGAGGGTCGTTTTCAACAAGGTAAATTAACCGGGATTCACGCTCGGAGCTTTCTTCGACATGCTCAGGAACAGAATCCACGACCGTCGCGGCCGCCGCGGTCTTCTTTTCCTGGGCCAGCTCCTTCAGCACTTCAATGAAGGCGGAGACTTTGTTCTGATCCTTGAAACGCAGAAAATTACCCGAAGAAAGGCTGGACCAGAGCATGACATCCATTCGGCTTGCGGTTTCGCTCACATCGCTCAGGCCGAAGGTCGCGCTGGAGCCGGTCAATTTATGAACAAGGATATGGAGAGCCTTGAAGACTTCGCCCACCTCACGCTCGATGAGGACCTGTTGCCAGTGCTGATCAATTTCGTGAATTTTTTCCGGAAGATGACGTAAGTAGTCTCTTCGAAGATCCTCAATCTGCTGGCGAATCGACTCGATGGCCCGGTCATCGGAAGGTGACGGAGCCTGTGTCAGATTTTGAATCTTGTTCCAGAGTCCCATCAGTTCAATGGGCTTCTCAATAAAGTCATCCGCACCCGAACGCCTTGCATCGATCCGATATTTGGATTTTTTGTAGACTCCCGTCATCAGGATGATCGGTATATTCTTCAAGGATGCATTTCTCTTAACCCGATCACAGAGATCCATACCGTGCAGACCTGGAAGAAGAAGGTCACAGAGAACCAGGTCGGGATGTTCCTTTTCTATCGTTTTCAGTCCGGTCAACCCGTCATGTTCAACGGAAACTCTGAACCCCTTCTGCTCCAGAAAGACCTGGACAAGGTTCGTGATTTTGGGGTCGTCATCGATGACAACAACGTTCAAGAAAACCTCCTCAATTTCTCCTCATTGTAACAGAGATAGAGCATCCTCCATTCCTTCATTGAGGGGGCTCAGTCGAGTGTGCTATAGTGATTTGAAGATGCGAACAGAATCAGAGGCTTGTACCTTGATCCGGTCAGCAACCATGTCAGGATGATGGGTTTAACCGTATGATACTGAAACGAATTCTCTATGTCGAGGACGATCCGGAAATCCAGAAGATCGCCTGTCTGACCCTTGAGCGAATCGGCGGGTTTACCGTTGAGCTCTGTGGTTCGGGGGAAGAGGCGGTCCGGCGGGCCCCTGAGTTCCTTCCTGACGTCATTCTCATGGATGTTTTAATGCCGGGAATGGATGGTCTGACCACCCTTCGAGCCCTTCGGGCCCTTCCTCAAACTGCTCACATACCGGTGATTTTTCTGACAGCCATGGCCCAGGTTCATGAAGTCGAACATTACCGCAATCAGGGTGCGGCCGATGTGATTACCAAACCCTTTGACCCGATCCAGCTTCCCGGCCTGATCCGAGCAATCTGGGAGCAGGCAACGGCTTTGCACCGGGAATGACAGTGATTCCGAAGAACACATTTCCACCTGAGAGATGGAACTAATCCAGACTCCTCCACCATGGTGACACATCGACGAACGATTCACGTCCTGCTTATCGATTCCAGCAAAGAAGATTATTCAACCATCCAGAATCTTCTTTCTACCATACGCCGGGAACGATTTGATCTGACCTGGGCACAGACTCTTGAAAAGGCCCGGGACCATCTGGAACAGGAAAGACCGGACATCATCCTTCTGGATCTTTCACGCCGGCAATTCATTGATGAGAACGCCTTTCAGAGTATTCAGTTTTTCGCGTCCAAAATTCCGGTCATTGTCATCATCGACCCTGACGATGAGACCATGGCCATGGAGGCGGTTCTGGGAGGAGCTCAGGGACATCTTGTCCTGTCCCACATCAACAGTAACCTGCTGGTTCTTGCGATCGTCAGTGCCATAGAAAGAAAGTGGACCGAGGAGGCTCTTCACCACCTTCTGGATCTAGAGAAACTCATGACGCTGATTTCGACCCACTTTATTAACGTTGGACAGCGTGAGATCGAATCCGCGATTGCAAGAACTCTCGAAACGATTGGAAAGTTCAGCCAGGTGGATCGATGCTATATCTACCTCTTCAGTGAAAACCTTCAGACTCTTACCCTTTCTCACCAGTGGGCCATGCCCGATCTTCCCCTTCGCCGTGCCCAGGGAACTCCGATCGTCATGGAAATGATTCCCGAAACATCAAAACTCTTTCTTTCCGGGAACCCCTTGAACATTGCGGCTCCTGGCGATATCCTCCCCGAGATCAAGCATGAACTTGTGGTCATGGGGGCGGAGGATGCCAGGTCCACAATCGCCGTTCCCATGAAGTACGGGGAGACCGTCGTTGGATGTGTGGGGCTCGATTCGATCCGATCCCCTCGAAGGTGGGGAGAAGAGGATTTCAACCTTCTGACCATGGTCGGGGAAATCTTTGCCAACACACTCGGCCGCATGAGGGTGGAACAGCAGTTGCACCTTCTCACGACGGCCCTTCAGGTCGCCGCTCACGGTGTGGTGATCACCGATGAGAAGGGGCTTTTCCAGTGGGTAAACCAGGCCTTCACCAAACTTACAGGATATGAGCCCGAAGAGGTGATTGGGCAGTCCGCAAGGATTTTGAAATCGGGCCATCACGACGATGCTTTTTACGCAGATATCTGGAAAACCGTGACATCCGGAAAAACGTGGCTTGGGGAAATCGTCAATCGGAGAAAGGATGGCTCTCTCTATACCGAGGAGCAGACGATCACCCCCGTAAAGCAGGCCGGCTATCGGATTACGCATTTTATCGCCATCAAACAGGACATCACGGAGAGGAAGATTGCCGAGGAAACGTTAAAAAAGAGTGAGGAACGTTATCGCAGTCTCTTTGAAAACGCCGTTCTGGGTATCTACCAGACCACCCCGGATGGAAAGATCATTGCCGCAAATCCTGCTCTTATCAAGATGCTCGGTTTTTCGTCCTTTGAGGAGATGGCGTTCTTAGGTCTGGACGCCACCGGATATTCCGATGCACAAACCCGGAAACTTTTCCAGGAAATCATGGAGAAAGACGGAAGTCTTCAGGGCTTCGAGACGGTCTGGAGGCGTAAGGACGGTTCTCAGCTCTATATCCGGGAAAGCGCAACAGCGATCAAAAACAGGGAAGGGCGGGTCCTCTATTACGAGGGCGTGGTCGAAGATATCACGGAAACACGGCGGGCAACGATGGAAACTGCCCGGATCGCCTCGGAACTGGCCCAGCTTATTGATACAGCCAATGCTCCAATCTTTGGAATTGATGCCTCAGGCAGGATCAACGAATGGAACCAGGCGGCCGCCACGTTGACCAACATTTCAAAATCGAACGCCCTGGGAAAGGATCTCCTGCGAAATTTCATCCCGACTCATCACAGAGACAAGGTTCAGGAGGTACTCAGAAAGTCGCTGGAAGGGCGATCAACCTCCAATTTTGAGCTCCCCATTCTGACTCGTGATGGAAGACATGCCGTTGTCCTTCTGAACGCCACGCCGAGACGGGACTGCGAAGGAATGATCGTCGGCGTCATAGGCGTGGGGCAGGATATTACCGCCCGAAAAGAAGTCGAACGGATGAAGGATGAATTTGTCTCCATCGTAAGTCACGAACTGAGAACACCCCTCACGTCGATCCATGGATCTCTTGGTCTCCTGGCCGAGGGACTGGCCGGAGATCTTCCCGCTGAAGCAAGGGAGCTGATCTCGATCGCTTTGAATTCGAGCCGTCGACTGGTTCTGCTCACCAACGACATTCTGGATATTCAGCAGATTGAATCAGGCAGTATGGTGTACAACTTTCGCGCGGTCGATCTTACGGCCCTTGTTGTTCAGTCTCTCTCGGCCATTCGGGATTATGGCAACCAGTTCACCGTGTCCTTTGACCTGGTCGACCAACCCGGACCGATCTGGATCCATGCCGATCCGGATAGAATCAGCCAGGTCATGACCAATCTCCTCTCCAATGCCGCAAAATTTTCGCCGCCGGGTGATACCGTACGGGTGACCATCACAGTAAAACAGGAATCCGTTCGGGTCTCGGTCTCCGATCACGGAAGCGGCATCCCTAAGGAGTTTCAGGATCGGATCTTCGAAAAGTTTGCCCGTGTGCGGATGAGTCGAAGCCGTCAACGGGGAGGCACAGGGCTGGGTCTCAATATCTGCAAAGCAATTGTTGAGCGCCATGGAGGAACCATCTCTTTCGAGTCCGAAGTGAATGTGGGGACAACCTTTTTCTTTGAGCTGCCCCGTGAGATGAACGATGCCGCAGCTCCGTAAACCGAATCTTTCAGGTGATTTTAAGAACCAAAGGAGGAAAAAATGAGGGGCTTACGATGCTGGCTGTTCGTAGGATCGCTGGTACTGATTCTGGTTGGATGCAAGTGCAGGGAAGAAGGAAAACCGGAACCAATCCCGAGGGATGGGGTCTTCATTCATATTTCACACGGAGCCGAAGATCCTCATCGGGTCCTTATGGGGTTGAACATGGCGATCAAAATGGCGGAGAGCCACGATGTCGCGGTCTATTTTGATATCAAGGGCGTCGAAGTGGTTCTCCGGGATGCCCATGATCTCTTCATGGAACCCTTCCCATCGTCAAAGGAGGCTCTCTCCACCCTCATGGAAAAGGGAGTCATGGTGTGCGCGTGTCCGGGATGCCTTCAGGCGGCGGGCAAAAGTTCCGAGGATCTGGCAGAAGGCATTCACGTGGCCAATAAAGACCATTTCTTTTCCTTTACAAAGGGGAGAATTTTGACACTGGACTACTAAATGATGCCGTAGATTTCCACGGCGTCACCAGGTTGGATCAGTTGGTGAGCTCGTTCCAGGCGGAGCGTTCAAGGACTCCGAGAAGATCATCGGCGGATTTCCTGAGCGTCATGACCGTTTCCAGGAGGGCTCGCAGGGGTTCAAGCCGGGTGTTCGTCATTTCATTCAGATCGATTTTTTTCATCGACCAGTCCGGGAAGAGGCGATCGTGGATTCCCGATTCGATACTTAACGGAAGGACATCACGATGGCGATCGTCCTGCATGATCTTTTCCCAGAGCCCATCGATCGCTTCATCGGGGCCTTCAATTACCTGGAAAAATATTCCTCCGGCGGTCATAAGGAAACCCGACACATGAAGCTTTCGGTTGTTTTCCTCGGAAATTCGGACCAGATCGTCCAGGTCTTGGGTGGTCATGGGTTGAGCAAACCTGCTGAGGTACTTGATTCGTTTCATGGGTTGGAAAACGGGGAAATTCGAATGAAAATTCCACAAGTCGAATCGGAGCTCCACTCCCCGGACAGAGGAGGAGCATCCCTGAATCCCCGGATTCCATCTGTTAGATTTCATCAGATTTCATTGCGAACGGGGTGAGTTCGTGCTAGAGTGACAACGATGTTTCGAAAATTGGTCTACCTGGTATTCGCTTCGATTCTTTTTGCCGTGACCTTCTGGTTCGGTTTCACGTGGACCCTGCACACCGGGCGGACGCGGGTGCCGGACCTTGTAGGGATTCCGCTGGATCGGGCGGAGCAGGCCCTCAAGGAAATCGGACTGGTACTGGTTCTGGATACGGGCCTTGCAACACCTTCGGATTCAATTCCCGGAGGAGCCGTGGCGGCCCAGGACCCCAAGGGGGGCCGACAGGCGGTCCGGGGATCCGAGGTTAGGGTTGGCCTCAGTCTTGGACTCCAGCAAATCGCGGTTCCTGATCTTAAGGGAAAAAATGTCCAGGAGGCCAAATTTATTCTTATGAAGCAGCAGCTGCGGATCGATTCCATTGCGCAAATGCCTTTTCCCGGTGACCCCGGCCGAATCATTGCACACTTTCCCTCCGAAGGCACGCTTGTCTCGAGGGATACGCCGGTTCAGATTCTTGTGGCCTCTCCAACTCCCGTGCAGGCTTATGTCATGCCCAACTGTCTGGGAAAAAACCTGGAACCGGTTCGACGTGCCTTTGAAATTCGCGGAATTACGATCTCCGGTGTCCGAGAGAAATCCATGGAAGCCTATCCGGAAGGTATCATCCTCCACCAGTTCCCCCTTCCCGGTCACCCCGTTCGTCCCGGAGATGTGGTCTCCTTCACCGTAAATACAGGAGGATCGAATGGCTGAACATCCCCTGATTGCTCCCTCGATTCTCTCGGCTGACTTTGCCCGTCTCGGTAACGACCTCGAACGAATGGCCCGTGCCGGAGCCTCCCTGATCCATGTCGATGTCATGGATGGAGTTTTTGTACCCAACATCACGATCGGTCCTCCGGTGGTTCGAGCCCTGAAACAGAGTACCGAAGTACCTCTGGATGTCCATCTCATGATTGTTCACCCTCAGAATTTTATCGATGCCTTTGCCGATGCCGGGACCTCATGGCTTACGGTGCACGTCGAAGCGGAGTCCCACCTCCATCGTTGTCTGGACCACATCCGTAAGAGGGGAATGAAGGCCGGAGTATCTCTGAATCCGGGAACAGCTCTTTCTGTGCTCGATGGATGTTTGCCTTACGTGGACCTGGTCCTTTTGATGTCGGTAAATCCAGGGTTTGGTGGTCAGTCCTTTATCCCGGAATCAATGGATCGAATCCGGGAACTGGCAGAACGCCGCGCCGGCCATGGGCTCGATTTTCTCATCTCCGTCGATGGAGGCGTAAACCTGGATAACGCTCCCGATCTGGTCCGATGCGGGGCGGATGTCCTCGTGGCTGGAAATGCTATTTTTGGAAGTACCCATCCGGAGGACACTCTCCGTCAATTTATGTCCATCAGGAGGACTCTGTGAAGACGATCGTATGGGCGATAGCCTTGATTTCTCTCATGACAGCCTGCAAAACCACAGACAGGGAACAGGAAATTCTAAACCAGATCACCAACCTCTCCTCCGAAGAGATCCTGGAGCAGGGCGATGCACTCATGGCACAGCAAAATTACGAGGATGCGAGGGTCTATTACCGGTTCATCTATGAAAACTTTCCCAACAGCCCCCAGAGCACCAAGGCCCTGATCGGGCTGGCTGACAGTCTCTATCAGGAAGGCGGTCTGGACAACATCGTGCAGGCTTTTTTCCGATATCAGGATTTCTATAACCGATTCCCCCAGGCGGCAGAAGCCGAAGAAGCTCTCTACATGATGGGAGTCACAACCCTGTATCAGAAGCTGAAACCGACGCTCGATACACAGAAAACGCGGGAAGCGATGACCTATTTTTCCCGGTACGAAGAGATGTTTCCCGACGGTAAATATCTGAAGGAAGCCCGGGCATCGTTCAATGAATGCAAGGAAGTCCTTGCACGGCACGAATACGAAGTCGCCTACTTCTATTTCCGAAGGAAGGCCTTCGAGTCTTCTCTTGAACGACTGAACTTTCTTTACAAATCCTATCCAACGACTGAAGCGGCAAAAGACGGTAAGATCCTGGAAGAAACGGTTCAGAAGGCACTGGCGGAAAGGGAAAAATAGCTGTCTCTCATCAAGCAGGGGGGGAAACCATGACAACCATCGAGACCCGGTTTACTGGCGCGGAAATCTTCAACATCGCGATTCAGATGGAGCAAGCGGGGGCAACCTTTTACAGTGAGGCCGCCGTCAATTCCCAGGACGTAAAAGTTGCAAAATTTCTGGACCAGATGTCTGAAATGGAGCTGAAGCACCTGCACCGTTTCGAGGAGTTGAAAGACTGCTTCCATCAGCATGTCGCGGGAAAACCATCAGAAAAATCTGAGCTTATCTCCGATTACCTCCAATCCTGGCTGGAGGGCCATGTCTTTAAATCGGGAGAAAGGATGGAGGCCTTTTTCACGGAACATCCATCTCTTGAGGAGACGCTCTGGAAGGCCGTCGGGATGGAGAAAGATTCCATCTCGTTCTATCATGGACTTCGGGAATATGCCACAACCGAACAGGACCGTAAGGTGATCAGCCGGATTATCGAGGAAGAGCTGATGCACGTTGTGGCCCTGGGAAAGCTCCTCACTTCCATTCGTAACAGGGAAAAACAGGTCGCCATCGAAGACCTTCTCCGGTACCTCGACGAATCCCCCACCTGCAAAGCGTAATACTATTTCGGCAAAATGTGCATCCTGAGGTCGATATCCAGGATGTGGTAGGAGCTCCAGGCAGGAAAGATCAATATCAATCGATAGGCCAGCACCAGGAGAACGAGCACAAAGAGGGCCCAGAGGGCCATTTTCCGGGAAGACCACTGACGGAAGGTTCCCATGTGAATCAGAGTGGCCAGAGCCAGCCAGACGGCGAGATTCATGGATTCGATTGGATCGAAGGACCAGGCTTTCCCGAAGAGAAGGAATCGGTAAAAACTACCTGATATGATCATCAGGGAATCCATGCAAAAGAGGGCAAGAAGATCACGGCGGAGGGGAAACTCACGCCTGGAGAGAAGCATGACAGCATCCGCAAGAACCACCAGGGCAACCCCAAAGGTGACAAAGGCCGCCAGCGCGTGGATGTGAACCCAGAATCCCCTCTCGGAAATCGTGAGCGCCCACAGGTTTGAACTGTACCGACTTCCATGGAAAAGAAGGACTGCGGCAACGGGGGGGAAAACTGCGAGGTACGGCCGCCGGGCATAATAATCCATCACAAGAAGAATAGCTCCACCAAAAGCACAGAGTGAAAGGGCGCTTTCGTACGCTCCAAACATCGGGAGATGGCCGGCGATCCACCATCGGATGGCCCATAGAGCCAGAATCATCACGGCTGTAGCTCTCCCAAGCCACAGGCTCACATTCCTGGAACGCAGGACCAGCGTCAACAAGGTCACGACAGCCGATCCGTACATAACGCCCTGATAGAACAGGAGTGTCCAGAGGGGAGGCGTCATGGCTTCAACTCCCGGTGGTTGTAGCCCCGGACTTCCCACCTTCCGTCCCGCAGCGTGACGGAGATCTCCCTTCTGGTCCCTGGAAGACGAAGGATCAGTCCCGCCAACATGAGTAGGAAGGCAAGGAATATGATGGGGATGCCCACATCACTGACCACGGTATACTCCGCCGTCGGGAGAATTTCAAGAAAAGCGATCGACAGTTCTTCGACATCGATCGATTCTCCCAGTTTAACCAGCTGTTTTTTCAAAAAGATCTTTCCGCGGTAAATTTCCACGAGGAAACGCGGATTGCTGATCCGCATGGATTTTGTGGATGGTCCCTCCTTTGCTTCGACGTAATCCGGATAAAGCCGAAGATAAAAGGTATGGGGAAAGGTCTGTGTCTGAAAGTGGCCGACCTGGCCGGGAGGAAAGATCGTTACTTTCACGGCTCCCTGTTCCACAGGAAGACGGCTTCCCCTTGCGGCAAGCAGATAGACGGGTGCATATCCAAAGGAGGAGAGACGAATGGAGGTAAAGGGAGAAAGAAAGGCAGGATTGTTGATGGCAACGCTTCTAAGCCTGCCGTTAATCTTTACGCTTGAGACGAAACGTGTAAAGAGAAGCTCATTTTCCCAGAACTCAGGGTGAATCGATACAACGGAACATTCAAAGGCAGGAAGAGAACGGCGGAGAGGGGCTGGAGGAGAGAGGCTATCATAATTTCCTGGACCTACGGAAAGGGACTCTCCCTGTCCTGCTGAAAATTTCCCTTCAAACCGGGTCAGGTGCGACAGGAGAAATCCCGTTGCCAGGATAAAGAGGGAGCCGTGAAGGAGGAGGGTGCCCAGCGGGGCAAAACGGTTTCGAATCTGAACTCGCGTTTCACCTTCCAATTCGGGAATATCGGAAAGAGGCGGTACGTCGGGAAAGAAATGGATCCACTGGGCTACCGAAGGAAGAAAGACCGCAGATGGAGAGAGAAGAGTAAGATATCCCCGGATTCTTCTCAAAAAGCAGAACAGCGTGTTGGTAAGCAGGAGAACGTAGAGGAGAATAAACGGAGACATGCCCGCGATGGTCTGGACCACCTGCGCAGGGGAACGCGCCCCCCAGATAGCGAGGAAGATGTAGTACAGTGCTCCCGAAACCATAAGGACGACGGAGAGCCTCCATGAAGAGAGCAGGTCGTACAGACGGGTCAGCATCGGTTACCCGACATTAAATACATGGAGGCTCCTGTCCATAACGAAATTCACACCCCAGAAGGAGACCAGAACGGTGACCAGTGCAACAATGAGGATCCAGGCCAGCCGCTTTCCCTTCCACCCCAGTGTCACCCTGAGATGGAGAACCAGTCCATAGAGGAGAAAGGAAATCAGGGACCATGTCTCCACGGGATCCCAGGACCAGTAGGAACCCCAGAGATCCTTTGCCCATATAGAACCTGAAGCAATCATCACTGCATCGGTCACCAGACCCAATGCCGTGAGTCGAAACATCAGTTCATTGAAGTCGTCACGGATATTACCCTGTCGTAGGGCTGCCAGATAGGCTACGGCTACACCTGCAGCAGCAGTAAACGAACCGTAGGCAAGCCAGGCAAAGAAGATATGGATATAGAGCCAGAAGGACTGTAAAGAAGCGACAAATGGTCTTTGAGCCGTATCTGACACGACCGCGAAACCCATGAGCAGAATCACAAAGGGAAGTGTGCCCAAAAGACCGGGAAACCTGCTGCGCTTTCGAAAAAACCATAAGGATACGGCTACGATGACCAGCGTACCGGTAAGAATGTTTTCGTAGTTTCCGATTGTGGGAATGTGCCCCGCCTGGATATAGCGGGAGAAAAAGGCCGCGGTGTGAGATCCGAACCCTGCCCAGAGAGAAAAGCAGGAAAATCGGACCATACGCTCTTTCCTGAAGAGCAGTCCCATAAAACCAAAGCCAAAGGTAATACTGTATAAAAGGACGGCCAGCCAGTACGTCAGGCCTTCAAGGGGTGTCATGATGATCCTTTCGAAGTTCCTCAAGATTTTCGCGAAGATGTTGGGGAAAGTAGTCGCCCCTGAAGTAGAGCATCCCGGATGTAAGAACGAGATCCTGCCTGGGGAAAAAAAAGCGGAAGATCAGGCCGGTAATGGCCAGCATGAATCCCGTGATTAAAATTACCCCCCCCCTCTCATAAATAACCTGAAAGGAAACCCAGGGGACTCGATCCGCAACAAGGAGCGTGAAGACTGGCGTTTGAACGGCATTCCCGGGTTCCAGCGGGATAGTCTTGGAGAATCCCGGACCCTCCACCCTGGCCAGGGGATCCCTGCCCGGATCCAGCAGGAGGGAAAAACCGTCCATGAGGATGACAGGCGGTAAAATTACATCTTCCCCCTTTATCTGGATACCGAAGGTATCCACAAGGTAATCCTGTGCGTTAAAGATTTTGAACACGTAAGCGTCGAAGAGTGTTTGAGGATAAAAGGAAAACCCCAGAAAGTCGCCCGGACAATTGACGGATGCCATTTTAACGATACTGCCACCCCACAGACTGAAGGTCAATTCGGTATCGAGTCGGATGGGTTCGTCCTTGATTTTTTTCGCCTCAACCGAATCGAGTGTAACAGTAAATACCTGATCCGGCGGTGACAGGAGCGGTTTCCGGTGGATATCAATCCATTCTCTTGCAGCAAAGGTAACCGGACGATTTTGCATCAGTTCTACCGTAGCATGATACCGCGTGTAATGGATGAGGACACCTCCGGTCAACAGGAAAAAGAAACTGACGTGAAAGAGCAAAAAACCAAGAGGGGATATTCGGTTTCTTACGAACCAGATTGTACCGGCAACCAGGGGTTTTTCCCTGAATCCCTTCCGAACCAGTTCCGCAGTCAGTCTCTTTCCATCATGATCTCTCATATCTATCGATCGCCAGGCCTCCCATCGTTCCGGCGTCATTCGGACTCTTTTCCAGGTCGTTGAAATAAAACGGATTAGAAAGGCCAGAAGCTGGAGAAAAAAACAGCCAAGCAAGAACAAAAAGAGGGGCGATGTGGGAACGTGCGAAAAACCAAGGGTGATGAGAAAAAAAGCCATCCAGGGCCTTCCCTTTACATTGTCCTGAATGGTTTGACGACCTACTACCTGCTCCTGAGGGATGGTGACATTGATAATCAGGAGAAAGAGGATGAGGGACAGGATCACGGTTGTAATCTTCAACGAGTAAAGACCTTTTCGAGGGTTCATATCGCCGGTTCCATGGCCACAACCTCCCAAGCCCCACCATTCTTTTTCATCAGGTAGCGCCACTGAATGTCAAAGGTCCTGGGCTTCGGGTCGAAGGGTCGGCCCTTGGGATCCCGGTAAAGAAGTCTCCACGATTCCAGAGTAAGAACTGTAACTGTTTGCTTACCCACTTGCCTGACCGATTCGATGGAGCACGACATCAATTCCATGTCCTGGATCACCCCGGCCGATTCTAAATAGGCCAGATCTTCGGCGAGACTTTGCCGTACATTACCGGAAATAGGCATCCTGTCCAAAAACCTGATGTCCCCTTTATAACGGTAGAGGTGCACAAGCAACGTGTTCATCTTTTTCAGGGTCTCCTCTATCCCGGTGGGCACAACCGCTTCCTCCACAGGATTCTCGTTTTGCCCAAGAAAGAAGGGCTCAAAGATCGTCCACTCCTGTGTGATGGAAAAGACCATGAAAACTACGGTGGCACCGAGTAGAATGGCGATGAAATATCTCATACCCGCTCTCGCTCCCGCCATGAACAGGCGGCAAAACCCAGTAAGAAGAACAGAATCAGGATACCGGGCCAGTAAAAGACTTTCCTGCGAATATGTAGAATCACCCAGGGTGCGCCTTTTCCGTATGAAAGCTGAAATCCCTCAAATTCCATCGATGAGCCGGGATGTAGATTTCCTGTTGCAATGATATGTTTCCCCCTCACTACAGAACAGGAGAGGCTCTCCGGAAAGAAAGGAGCCTCTTCTTCATGCGAACGGGAGAGATGATAGTAGAAGCGAAAGGGAAGAACATCATACTCAAAGAAGTCTCTGGGATTTTCAGGATCATCGAGCTTGACAAGAAGCGACTGTTCTCCGCCACCCGGACTCTTAAGGGAGAAAAGGGGAGCATGGTGCATGGAAATCACGGAAAGAGACCAACCCTTGTATGTAATCGTTTTGTTCTTTCCTGCAGTCTGAAACTTACTCTCAGTCTGGAATGTACATTGGTCTCTCGAATTATCCACATCGGTCAGAACCGGAAGTGAATGCGGTGGGCGTCCAAGAAAACCGCATTCGGTCACACGAAAGGCGGAAGGTGAAGCCCCCATCCCCAGAGAGACCGAGGCGGAGCATGTGGTCGCCAGAGTCCACCCAATCCACAGCAGGGCCGTGAAAACAGCAGCATTGAGAAAGAAGCCGCTGAACGATCTTCTGATTCCCTGAAGGATGAGTGCTAAGACGATCAGGGTCAGAGATAGAGAATAGACTAACCAGAAGGGTAGTCCCTGGAAGGTATCATCCACAGGTAGAGGCAGCCATGTTACCCCGGCGAGCAGGAGGGGCAGCGCCGCCGCCAATGCTGGTAAAGGCGATCCAAGCCAGCGTCTCACGAATCCCCCCCCGTCGACACTTCCGGAAAAACGGGGTCCCATCCTTCGATAATCCATCCTTCTGGTGTTCTTCGGCAATCGTAGCGAAAGGAGAGGCGGATTCCGCGAAGTGGCGAACCAGTCTGACCGCCAGCCAGGTTTACGTACCGGTAGGACCATGCTTCTTCGGTAACAACTTCTGCCACATCTCCCCCATCATCCCTGTCAGGTTTGACGGAGACAACCCGAAAGGCGGCAAGGTCATGGACGCAATAGAGAGAGCGGTCCCTCAGATAACCGATATCTTTAAAAATTCTGTGCTTCACCATTTTTGACGCGGGAAGAACGTCGATCATGGCTGGATTGCCGTTGGTGGCGTAAAAATCTTCGTAGATCTTATTAAAAAGTGTAACTGTATCTTCAAGTTCCTTTTTTGCACCCTCACGATTTTCTAATGCAGCGGTCCTGTCTCTCGCTTCCGCCTGCCGGGTCATTCGCATGGACAGGGAGAAGTAAAGAAAAGTGGAGAGAAGTGCAAGGAGCAGCGTGAGAAGGAAGGTTTTCATGGGACAGGCCGATCGATAGGTCTTCAGGGTAGAGGAGGCTGCAATCGCGTAAAGAGTGCAGAATATCCATTCCGGTTCATGATTTCAGCAGCAATTCTGGCTCTCTCCCCCGCCTGGCAGAAGATAATGTAGAGTCCGTCTCTGGGAAGTGTGTCCAGAACGGTAAGAAAGGATTCAAGAGGGCAATGGAGCAGACCCTCTTCGGGTTCCACGCCTAAAAACCGCACATCAATAAAGGTAACTCCGTGCCCCCTTCGATTCCAGTATGTCTGGAGCTCCTCTGGATCCAGTTCCGGAACCGAAGGATCGGGCCGGTAATGAATTGTCGCTTCCCCTGTCGGAACCACGGAGCCGCCTGCCTCTTTCCATCCTGCCATGCCGCCGGTCAGAACGAAGACGGGGTGGCGCGCCCATGCAGGACCGCGGGTTAACCAGGGAAGAGCTTTCTCCGCCGCTAACCGGGCGGAAGGGTCATCGGCTGTCTCGCCGACAAAGATCACCGGTAGAGTGGAAACAAGATCCTTGAAGAACCTGAACGTCAGCTGATCGAACGGAATCCTGGCCGCGCCGGGAAGGGATGTTTGCTTTTCTCCGCTGATGTCCCGTACGTCCACAATGGCAACAGGAACCTGCCTGGCGACAAGGGATGCCAGAAATTTCGGCTCCATTTCGATGTGTTGCCTGTGACTGTCCCATCCAACTTTCCAACCTTCAAGACCGTCTACCAGAATCCTGACATCCGAGTACCCCTGTGCCGTGAGCAGGCGAAGAAGACGGTGGCTTGATTCGTCCCTGGCGTCCGATCCATAGACAACAAGGGGAGTCTCCTTCCCTGCAGGAAGTACGGCATGGTCAGGTGTAAACATCATTACGGGCAGGGAAAGCGCTCCCGGGAGATGGCCGGCGGAAAAATGATCCGCGGACCGGGCATCCAGTACGATCAGGCCCTTTTTATTTCTCATGGTTTCCACGTCTCTTGCGAGGATTGTATACCCGGGATCAATCGACAGGAGCGGTCTCCGCACAACAACCGCCGCGGTTTCCACTCCCCTGCTTTTTCCACTTGTTTCTACCAGAATCGTCTCCCCCTTCGTCAGTTCCGATGCGGCCAGAAAATCCGCCAGCGATGCTGTATCCGGCAGGTAAACTATGACTTCGGATATTCCCGTGTCGATCACGATAAAGGGTCCCGCTGCGACCAGAACGTGTCCCTTTATCTCCTCACCGTATAGTGGGGAAATAAAGAAAGCCAGGAGTAGGATCAAGGATCTCATGTTTCTATGATAGCCCTAATCACAGGATACAGGAAGGTTCAATCCGTCCACAGAGTCGCAGGAAATTTCCCGCTTAATAGTCCAGAGGCCTTGCCCGGTTGTCGTTCACCCCGGATCTGCCTGCAAGATGGTTCGTGCAGGCGCCCCAGTTGTCGGCTGCGTTGATTGTGTAGCAGCCGCCGGCACTGGCTACCTCCCAGTCTCCCTCACTGGAATACTTGTTGCCCTTATTCTCGTTGGGGGTATACCAGCGCATCGAACCACCCGTTCCCATGAACCGGTACATCTTCGTCGCCGTGCCAGTTTTATAGGTGTTGTAGGAACCGTTGGTTCCGTGGATCATCCCGAAACTGAGTCCTCCATGACATCCAAGACAGGTGATCTGCGTATTGTTGCCACCATCGTCTCCCAGAAAGGCGATGTCGCCCTGGTCGATGTTGTCGCATCGGGAACCGGCTTCGTTATGGGCGGTAACACGGCTGTTTCCTGTATCGGTGTTGCCCGTCCCATAGACCGCAGGATTGTGACACTTGGAGCAGATGTCAGTGGAGGTGTCCGTACCCACGTTTGCGAATGCCGTGTCGTTGCCGCTGGAATCAGAGAGCATGTAGAAGGTGTTGCGTGATCCATGGGCGTTGGACTCGTTCAGGTGGCAGTCGGAGCAGTGGAGGCCGACGGCAAAACCGGAGCTGGCTGTACCCGCGTTGAGGGTCACGTTTTCCCGGGTCGTGTACCCGGTCCACGAAGCTGTGGGCCAGTGGGTCGAGTTGTTGGTGTTCCTGTCCCCGGCGGCTGTTTCATACCGAAGCTTGAACTGGTTAAGGTTGTGATGGCTGGCCCAGGCTCGTCCTGTGAGGTTCTGGTAGTTGAAGGCTCCACGAACGTCCTTGACACCGGAGCCGTCCCTGGCTGTCGTCAATGTAGCGCCTTCGTTGGCATTCTGCTGAGTGTCACTGGAGTTGAAGGGCGTCATCCGCCGGGAGGCCCCTCCGGTATCAAATCCAGAGTCTGAGTCATTCACAGCGATATCCCAGGCGCCTCCCCTTCCAGATGTGGCCGATGAGGTGTCGGAGTCGTGACATCCAAGACAGAAGGAATCCATGTCGTCCCGGTTGGTTGAGGTAATCGTGGCGGTTCCCAGCCTCTTCCCGGGCCAGGCGGCCGCGACAGAACTGTTGTCATCCACATCTCTGAGATCCACGACCTCGTTTTCGTGGAGGCCGGTCAATACAATGTTGGTATCGGTGGATGAAACGCCCCCTTCCGAATGGCAGACAATGCAATCGAGGTCCGTGACGATTTCATTATTGGATCCATCGCTGACGTGGCGGCTCGAACGGATAAAGTCGTCACCCGGATCTCCCAACGCGGCGGCACCCACGATCTGCTCTCGAGGTACACTATCGGCCGTGGTGTCGGTCTCCGAACCGTGGCAACCTTTACATCCGCCCGAAGCCTTGAAAGCGAGGTTTCCCACCGTTCCCGGGCTGGCGTCGTGCTTGTGGCAGGCTGAGGTGCATCGGGAACCCGGGTTGTGTAAAGGATCATACAGGTTGGAACGGAAGTGAGAGGCGGAATCGTGGCAGACCTGGCAGAGTCCGTCAAAGGACGTATCGATGACGTAGTCTCCCCACTCCCAGCTGCTGGTTCCCGCAACCGTTGAGTTGAAGTGGGGGCTCGAAGCCGCGTAGGTCGTCGGGATGCCCCAGCCGCTACTCCCGGAGTGATCCTCGACGGGGCGTTCCTGGATCATATAGGCCAGAAGCTTATCGGTCGCATGGTTCCAGTTCTGATCTCCATGGGGGTCGTGGCAGTCCCAGCAGAAAGTTCCACCGTCATCCCCTGTGCCACCGCCTTCCGGATGGTCAGTCCCGGCGTGGTAGTCGTCAATCTTCTTCGTCGCGTTGATGTTTCCAATCCCTTCCGGGTTGTAGCCCGTGCTTCCCCCCTTGTGACAGACAAGGCAGACCCCAATCTTTCCATCTCCGCCCGTTGTGTTCACGAGGCGGAAGGGGTTGGAAGCATTTCCATGGGCGATCGTTTCGGTACTGTTGGAATGACAGTACTTGCAGGCGTTGTTATTTGCCCCGAAATTGGGGGCACTGTTTCCGGACTGGCCGGTTCCCGAAAATCCAGTCGAATTTCCATGACCGTACGCAGTCCAGTCATTCCCATCAATGATTGCCGTGGGTGCCGTTCCAAAGACATAGTCATCCACATCGTCATCAACTCCAGCTCCTCCAGATACGACGTGGCAGTCCCAGCAGCCGCTTCCCGTACTACCCCATGTCAGGTTCCCGTGACAGGCGTTGGATGTGCAGGTCGTGGGTGTACTGGAGGCGGTAAACGAGGCTCCGGCTCCGGCGGCCACGTTGTAGACACCGTTGACGTGGAGTCCCTTGTTGATAATGGCGGGCGTTCCATCCACCACGGTGTTGTGGCAGGTTTGGCAGCTGTAGGACGTATGTTTGTCGTGGCTGTTGGCCTTGGGGGAACCATTGCCGTAGGCCGGAGGGGCCCCGTGACAGCTGGCGCAGGTTCGGGATGCAGTCCAGGCGATGGAGGCCAAGTGGGTGTACGGAGCCACAAGATCGGTCCCGTTGGAGTGGCAATATGTGTTGGTACACGTGTCTGTAGCCGGGGCGTAGGCACCGCCCGAATTGTTGACCCCGCTGGAATCGAAGGCCACGTCCCCGTCGGCATTTCCGTCCACGTGGTTGGCAAAGTTCGAAACCGTGGTGGAATTGCTCACCGTGTTGGTGTGGCACCGCTGGCATCCAAGGTTGTAGCCATCGGTCTCCGTGTGCATGAAGTGAGCCGCGGATAGGTTGGTGGAAGAGGCGCCGGCCTGATCGTGACACGAAGCACAGGTATCCCCAGCTGTCCAGGCAATGGAGGGGCCGGACGTATAGGGTGCGGACGTATCCTTGCCGTCGGAGTGGCAGTAGGTGTTGAAACAGGCTTCTGTCCCTGTATTGTACGTCCCGCCGGAGTTGTTCGGGCCCGAGTTGTCAAAGACAACGTCTCCATCGGCATTTCCGTCCACGTGGTTGGCGGCATTGGAGATCGTCGTGGAGTTACTTACGGTATTGGTGTGGCACCGCTGGCAGCCCAATGCGTAGGTGTCCGTCTCGGTATGCTTCTGGTGTGCACCGGAAAGGTTGGTCGCGGCAGGATCGGCATCATCGTGGCAGGAGGCACAGGTGGCGCTCGCCGTCCATGCGATGGAGGGACCGGAGATGTACGGCGCAGCTGTATCCTTCCCGTCGGAGTGGCAGTAGGTATTGGAGCAGGTTTCCGTTCCGGTGTTATACGTTCCGCCGGAGTTGTTCGGGCCTGTATTGTCAAAGACGACGTCTCCATCGGCATTTCCGTCCACGTGGTTGGCAATAGTGGAAATGGTCGTCGAGTCACTGACCGTATTGATATGGCATCGCTGGCAGCCGATGTTGTAAAAGTCGGTTTCCGTGTGGGTGAAGTGGGCTGCGGAAAGCGACGTCGTGGAGGCTCCCGCCTGATCGTGACAACCGTTGCATCCGAGAGCCGCGCCGTCCCAGTCAGGTGTGGTGAGAGGTGCCCCGAAGGGACCTGTCGTCTGACCGCTGGAGTGGCAATACAGATTCGCACACTGATGGGTCCCGCTGTCCCAGGAGCCTCCCGTCTGGTCGATCCCGGCCGCGGGAACGGCAGAAGCGAAGTTCACATCCTTCGCGTTGTTGACATGGGCCGCAAAGCTGGCGATCGTCCGGTTGTCGGCCCCGATCGTCGTATCGTGGCAGTCGTTACAGTTGTACCCGTAGGTTCCGACATGGATCTCATGGTAGAGGGAGCCGTCCCTGGAAGCCGCGGCATTGCCGATCAGAGAAGCGCTGGCGGAGTCATTTCCATGGCATCCGGTGCAGTCCGCCGGGAAGGTGGGATCTCCCCATGTCGGTGTCCACGTGTTGATGGTTCCCGTAACCGGGTTTCCATTGGAGTGGCAATAGAGGTTCGCGCAGGTTCCAAAGGTCCCAAAGGTGGTGGTGGAGCCGGTGTTACTTCCGCTGTAGGTCGATCCGGCGGCAATCCTGGCATCCCCTTCGTCGTTGAGGTCCCAGTTCAGGGCTCCGTTGACATGGACGGTCAGATCGATCAGGGAACCGCCGCTGGCCGTGCCCCGGTGGCAGGTGACACAGTCGAAGTTGTACGCCGTCGAGATTACGTGGGGATTGTGCGATCCGGTCGTGGGCGGATCCGCGTTGGTGGCCTTGTGGCAGGTTCCACAGGTCGTCGACGAGGTCCCCCAGTTCAATGCCGGGTTTAACCCTCCGGTGAAGTTGCCGTGACAGTAAACATTCGTGCAGGCATTCTTGGACCAGTAGAAGGTGTACCCGGCTCCGGGGTCGTCCGTGAAAGAACCGGGCTCATCCACCGTGTAGCTCATTCCCGTCGTGTCCGGGATGGTGGCTTCACCCGCAATATCCACGGAACGCGGATCAGTCGGATCACTCACGTGGGTCCCGTTGTGGCATTTCACACAGGCGAATCCGTATTCCGCCGCCGTGGTTTCCGGTGTCGGATCAGTATAGGATTCCAGGGCCGTGGAGGAAAGGACGTGGGCCGCATGGCTGTCCCCCTCGGCTGGGCTGGGTGGACGGCCATGGCAGCCGTCGCATCCCGCACCGGCAAACCCATCTTCATGAGTATGACAGTTTACACAGCGGGTTCCTGCATTGTGAGTGTGGTTGTCGGCTCCGGAGGTGTCGTTCCGATGGTAGCTGGTCCTCGTGTGGCACGTTTCGCAGATTCCATCGGTATAGTTCGTGGGATCGCTGATCCGGTTCCCCAGGTATCCGCCATCGGGATTGGTTGCCGCGTCATCCCGGAGGATGATCGGACTGTGGGTTCCGCTGTTGGGTGTAGGGATCGATTCACGGACGAGATAGATATTTGTGGTTCCGTGAGGTGTATGGCATCGCAGGCAGTCCAGGGCCCAGGATCCGTATTTGGTGCTTGTATGCTGGCTGGAATGGGTCGCGAGGTTGTGACAGTCGGCGCAGAGCTGGGATCCATGAGTTCGGCGGAGCAGGGTTCCCGCACCCGCAGGCACAACGCCGGAATTGAGGATGTTCACTCCCTGGCTCACGGTGGAAACATTCCCTGTGGCATCGGTCGCCCGGACGGTGATCGTGTGCGGACCATTGATATATCCCGTAGTATCAAGGGAAAACTCCCAGATCCCGCAGTTGGTCCCGCAGGCGTAGAAGCCGTTGAGGGCAGCGGCACTGTATCCGCCTCCGTCCACGGTCCATTCCACCGTGGGGCTGGCGTCGCCGGCATCCCAGACCTGGATCTTGACCTGGTCCGCGCCTCCAAGAACCGCATCGGCGGTGGGAGAAACAAAGAGAACGGTCGGGGGATCCTGGTCCGCGCCGCAGGCCGGAGTCGTGTAGGGACCCCAAACTTCCGGGTTCGTTCCGGTCACACCGTCTGGATCACTGGTGGTAAACCGCACGTAGTAGGTCGTTGAAGGGCTTACCGGAATAATGCACTGGCGGGGGGATGCTCCGGACAGTGCGCCACAGGCGGTCGTCCAGGGTCCCACCGCGGCCGGGCCGGTTTCAACCAGGGTTGAACCATCTCCATCGGCATCTCCCGTGTAGGATGTGGAGGCCGTGAGTTGACGGCAGGCATCGATCGTGACCGCATTGGCCGTAATTGTCGTGTCGTTGGCTCCGCAGGGTACCGTATGGACAGGCCCGATAATCTGAGGATTGGTCCCGTTGACCCCATCCGTATCATCGAAGGTGATCCTGTAACAATAATCGGTGTCCCCGGTCAGGCCACCCGAAATGCAGGTCCGGGGCGACGCCCCTGTGATTCCGGCACAGACGTCAATCCAGGTACCGCCGGAATTGCAGACCGAAGCTTCCTTCCGCGCAACGGTAGTTGTGGAGTTTCCGTTGACGTCATCGGTAAAGGGTGAAGAGACTGTAATCTGCGTACAGGAATTCACGACGGCTGAAGGAAGACCGGGAGTTACGGCCGGGTCGCCTGGAATATGTGGGCCCGTGCCCAGACCGGCGGAATAGTTCCCGCACGTGTCCTTTGCAAATATTTTGTAGTAGTAGCTCTGTCCGTTGGTGAGGGGCGTATCGGTGACTGTCGTCCCGTTGTTCACGTAGACGATCGTGGACGATCCGATCGCTGTGCCTTCCAGGCCCGAATAGTCGGTCCCCTCAGCGGGGCTGTCCCCCACAGCCGCACCCTGCCGGCGGAGGATGATGACCTCGTTGAAATCTCCGCCGGGGTTGGTCCAGTTGAGGGTGATCTGCGTGTTTCCGGGAGTGATCGTGCCCCACGTCGGGTTGTTGGGGGACTGGTTGTCGATGGTGACCGTGGCACTGGTCGAATCGTTGTAGCTCTTCGTGTTGGTGCTGGTCACCGCAGTCACCGTTCCCGTCACGGCGTAGGTTGTCCCTGGAACGGCCGGCATGGCCGCGTGGCTTTGAGGCGTAATACGTACTTTGTATTGAACCACGGAAGTCGTCACATTGATCGACAATCCAAGGGTGATCAGCTGGGGATCCGAGGGAGTGGCCTGGGACCCGTAGACGGTCACCCCGTCATCGCTGGTGATCTCCACAAGCCCGATCCCGGCTTCGGTTCCATTGGCAAAATCTACCGTGACCTCGGTTACCGTGTCGGTCCCGGTGTCGGTGCTAAGTGTAAAGGCATCCAGTTCGGCATTTCCGTCCCCGGGACACCGGCTGGTACTTCCAGGATCGGTCCCATCTCCCACCGTAGTTATTGCGATCGGGCACGCAGGGGTCGTAACGGGGCCGATGACCTGCTGGGCCGTACCACTAACCCCATCGGGATCCTGATAGGTCAGGCGGTAATAATAGTCGGTCGATTCGGAGACCGTTGTGTCCACGCATTCCCGGGGTGTTGACCCCGTGACGTTGGAGCAGACGGGTGTCCATGGGCCTAAAGCGGCGGGCCCCTGTTCGAAATCGGTGTCACCGTCGAAGTTGGCGTCCTGGGTGAAAGGCGCTGACACGGTAATCTGGGTGCAGGAATCGGCGATGCCGGAGGGCGTCCCCGCTCCCGTGCAAGAGGTCAGATTAATCCCGGACACGGTCTGAACCGCGGTCCCGGAACCAATTCCGTCCCCGTCCTCGTAGGTGACCTCAACATCGTAGGCCGTTCCGCAGGTCAGATTTGCAATCGTGATCTGGTAGGGAGTGGCGCTGTGCCCGACCGGTGTCAGGCCGATCCAGCCGCCCGCCGGGGAAACCCGGTACCGGTAGGACAGGGTGTTGTTTCCATTATTGTCAAACGTATAGGGGGCTGTAACCAGGATAGAGGGTGTAACTCCCGTCGTTGGAGCGGCCGTGACAGTCCCCGCCCCCGTGCAGTTCGCGCCGACATGGATGGAGGATAGGGTCTGCGGGTTTGTCCCGCCTACCACGGAGTCAAGATAGGTAACTTCGACATCGTAGGTCTCCCCGTGCGTGAGACCGGAGATCGGGAAGGAATAGGGAGAGGCGCTGTGAGACACAGCCGTGGGTCCAACCCAGGCTCCTGCGGGAGAAACCCGATAGCGGTAAGAGAGGGTGTTGTTTTCATCGCAATCCCCTGTGTAGGGAGCGGTCACATCAATGGCTGTACAGCCGGAAGAAACCGCGGTCACGGCACCGGCCGACGTATCCGCAGACTGAACGGTGATCGTGTAGAACGATCCGGGCGCTCCCGCGGGATCGAGCGTGGTGGCGGACCCGTCCGTGACTGAGATATAGTAGGTTGTCGTGGCGGAAATTCCATTGATTGTGCAAGAAATGGACGCGGGAGGTGTGACTCCGGTTGCACTGTTGCAAGGAGTAAACCCGGAACCGCTGTTGGTATAGATCGTCCAATCAAGGGGATCGCCATCCGCATCGTTAATCGTGGCACTGATCGTGACATTTCTTCCCGAGCAGGTAGTGATGTTCAGACCGGGGGGTAGTGTTCCGTCGGACGCCTGAGTGCTGTTGATAGTCGGTGCCGCATTACAGGCGACTGCTGTGCGCGTCGCTGTCGTAAAGGGCAAGACGGCGTTGTCGGAACCTGTGAGGGTTGTGACCGTAAGATTGAAGGTCTTTCCGGCAGCGGAGGCATTCAGAAAAAGAATGTAGGTCCAGTTTGATCCCCCCTTGGTGTTGTTCGCTGACGGAATAACAATATTGGTCAGGGAAGGTGGGTTGGTCACGCTTCCCTCCAGCGTACCCCCGTACAACAACTGTATTTCGGCAACATCGGCGGCGACGACCGTACCTCCCACCGTCACCGTGGTACTGGTAACATTGTTTCCACCTTGAAAGGGCAAGGTGGTGATCGTCACCATCGTAACCTGAGCTGGAATCGTACAAAGATCCGCATTTGTTGAATTGTCCGTAGCGGAAATCAAACGATGGACGCCGGCAAAAGATAATGAAGTCACGCTTAGGAGGAGAAGGAAGAGAAAAAACTGCAGACGTAATGTTCTCCCAATCATGGCCCGTCCTCCGTCAGAGTGTTGCCGTCGGCGTAGTGGACGCCGTGGCAGGTGTAGCACTGGACAAGTCCCCCGCTGTCCAGGAGAAGGTTATTACTCGTATTCGAATCGGCTCCGCCTCCTCCCTGCGCGGCTCCGTTGCCGTCCTGGGGAACGGCTCGATCGTATCCATTACCATTTGCATTCAGTGCTATCCCGACAGGATGGCTTTTCACCGATCCATCATAGGTATGAGATTCTCCATGGGTCATGGCCCAGTTTGTGTGACAGTCCCTGCAGAACTTTACTCCCGTTGTGTTGTCTCCCGAATCCAGGGCGGCCCGGAGATAAGGCCAGGAAGCGGAAAACTGCCACCGTTCACCGGCCGTGTAATTTCCAGCAGCAAAGGTGACAGTCACTCCGAAGTCCAGAGCAACATCCGTTCCCGCCGTCAGCGTGGCCGGCGCCGTTGGAAACCATGTAGTGCCCCGGTCCTTGCTGTATCGGAATGTGGCGGTAGCCTGGGTTCCCGCCCCGATGATCTCCACGAGGTACCAGACACCGCCGGACCCCGAGTAACTTCCTCCCGAGCTGAGAGTCCCCGTGCTTCCCAGGGCTGTGACCTGGTCGGGAGAGCTGATCGATGCCTTGCTTCCCAGGGTCGAGTCCCCGGCATCGTGCTGGTCATGGCAGGTAGAACAGGTCACGTTCCCCTCCATGATGCGCAGGGCCATGGCTGAATTGGTCGGCAATACTGTGTCAAACGAGGCATTCACGGCCGGAACCCCAAAGGCGTGGTGAAACCCGGAGGTTCCCGGTATCGCCATGTCCGTCGTATTCACCGGCATGTTTCCCGCGAGTCCCGCGTTGTTGTGGCACGACTGGCAGAGGTTGACATTGCTGGCGGCCTGCGTCAGTGCGGACCCGAGGCTGGTGTGGCCGGTATGGCACTGGGAGGTGCAGTCAATCGTCGTGGTGGAGGAACTCCAGTGGGGCGGATCAACGGCCCAGAGTGTAGCCGCCATCAGGATCGCACTGATAAGGATTCCACTGCGCTTCATTGCGTTGCCCTCCTCCCGCCTGTGTCCAGGGGAATCACTTCATACCACTCTTCCCCTGAAATGAGGACACTTCCCGGATCGACGGCTTCCCCTGTAAACGGATCAACCGTTACGAGAAGGTTGGTAAACGCCGATGTATCGGGAGTCCAGAATCCAAGGACATCCCTGTAAACTTCATACCTGTCGATGGCCGGGATTGAAGTCACCGGCGTCCAGGTCAGGATCACATCGTCTCCCACCTTGGTGACCTTCAGATCGGTGATCGGTGTGGGACCGTTGTTCGAAACAGGTTTGGCTGAAACCACCGCGGAGGGTTCTCCTTCCGTTCCGATTGCATCGACATAGACAGCGCGGTAGTAGTAGGTCTGGTCATTCAACAACCCCATGTCACGGACTAGAGCCTTAGAAGGGTTGTACGTTCCAATTTCGACAAAGGGACCCGAGACGGAGAGGCTTCGGAAGATGCGGATTTCCGTTCCCGGGTCAAGTCCAGTATCGGGGGACCAGGAGAGGTCTACGACGGTGTTGTACGGCACTGCCATCATCTGGGGAACGGGCTCTCCCGTAAGCCCGAGGGCGCGGATCCCCCATCCATCGGTGCCTGCGTGGAGGAAGGTGAGGCGGTTCACAGAAGATGGATTCAGTTCATCTGCCGGAATTGTCAGGGAAATCGTGAAGGACCATTCATTCGCAACCTGGGAGGAAACCGTGTGGAGAGAGGTGCCGTTGACTTCCAGCTCCACCTCCCCGTCTGCGGTGACATCGTACACCTGGAAATAGAGTGTCGTGTCCTGATCCGCCGGACCAAGCTCGTAGTATACCGAGTAGGGCCTTGTTGTGTCCCCTCCGGTCAGGTTGCCGTATTCTCCGGAAGAGGGAACAGGCAGAGGGGGGGTCATGAAGGCTGTATAGGGACACCAGGCACTGAATTCAAATCCATCAAAGGCCCGGGCCCGCCAGAAAACCTCCTGGCTGAGAGCGAGACCCCCGGCAGGAACCTGCCAGGCCGTCGTTCCGGAACCTTCCGAAACAGCGGGGGAGAGAGATACGGTCTGGAAACCCTCTCCATCGTGGAGAACAACTTCAAAGGTATAGGTAAGCGGATCACCGTCACCATCGATTGCATTCTGAACCGAAAGAACCGGAACCAGGCTGTCCGTTTCACTCCCTTCCGCCGGACTCATGGGAAGAGGAGTCTCCGGCGGGTGGTTCACGGCACCGTTATCGATCTGGAAGGTCTGATACCCGCACCAGGTGGAATAAGAGAAAGAATCCCAGGCCCGGGCACGCCAGACATAGCTTCCCGCCTTGGATACCCACGTCGAAGCATTGACCGAAGTGGCCGGCTGTCCTTCCGGGACCTGCCAGGCTTGAAGGAGATTAAGCGCCCCATTCTTAACTTCGTAGAGTTCAAATTCGTAAAGAAGGGACTGGTAATCGATATCGTAGCTGTTGGCCACGCTGAGGAGAACTGTCGATCCCCTCGGGATCAGGGCTCCATCGGCCGGGCTTACGGGTACAGGCTCCGTGGGAGGTGTGTTTCCGGGAGGATGGATCGCCCCGGGCATCGTAAACATCTGCAGTGACCCCGTATTAAGAGATGCAACGACAACCCGGCCCAGGGTCTCGGAGATTCCAATTCCGGTGGGTGTTTTGAACTGTCCCAGGCTATCTCCATACTGTCCGATAACCTCTCGAGGTGTGCCGTCGGGCTGAAAGATCTGCATTCGGCTCTGAAAACTGTCGGTGACAAAGATGGCATCATTTCCATCCGCCGCCACATCTTCCACCTGAATAAATTCACCCAGCCCGCCCCCGAGATCACCGATGGATGCGGCGTATGTTCCCGTAGCGTCAAAGATGTGGACCTTTCCATGGCCCCGATCCCCGACCAGGATCCGGCCCATGGAGTCCACAGCCAGGCCGGTGGCGCCCTTGAACTGGCCCGTTCCGTCCCCTATGGAACCAAAGGTGGTCAGGACCGATCCTGTACTGTCGAACACCACTACCTTCCCGGCACGTCCATAAAGAACGACATGGTGCTGAAGGACCGGGTCTACAGCCACATCCGTTGCGACGATCAGACCGCCCGGAGGCAGAAGCGAGCGAATCAAAGCTCCATTCCGATCAAGAATTCGAGCACCCGAAGTCGATGCGATAAGAAGATGGCCGTCCCAGTCGAAGTCAACGGACGTAATCCCGGGAACCAGGATCCGACGGGCCAGGGTGGAGGAAGTCGTCTGGATTACGGCGATCCCGCCATTCCGGGGATCCGCGACAAAGGCGTACCCGGAATCATCCAGGGCGACACGAAGAGGCGTGACCAGGCCCGGTTTCAGGGTCTGCTCCGCCTGGAGACTGATCACAGGCAAAAGGACGCTCCGCTCGGAAAAGGCCCCCGAGTCATCGGTAACCCGGCAGGTTATGGTAACGATCCCGGGGAAGTCGGGAGCGGAAAAGACCACCGAGGAACCGGAACCCTGGATTGTCCCTCTATCGGTGAACCAGGTGTAGGTGACAGGATCTCCGTCCGGATCGGATGCGGAGCAGGTAAGGGCAGAGGTCTGATTGATAAGGATCGTTGCAGGGGATGCGGTCAGGGATGTGATCTCCGGGGGGAGGTTGGGGTCTGAGGTGACGAGGATCGTCCGGCTGTCCGACATGGTCTGCCGGTTTCCACACATCCAGGTGCCGGAGTCAGAGAGGGAGATCGTAAGGGTGTACACGCCTTCCACAAGAGGAGCTTCCCAGAGAGCCGAAGCCGTGTAGGGCGACCCCGTGACACCGTTATCAAAGGAAAGATAATTTCCTCCATCTGCAGACCATAGTGTCAGATCCGCCCGGATCGTCTGCCCGCAGCCGGTCGTGCATACATCGGGGCAATCGGGATCGTGGGCGTTCACGGTCAGATCCACCGTTCCTCCGGGAAGGACCGAGGGCACGGAGAGGAGAAATTCATCCACGACGGGGGCCTGCTGGGCGAAAAGCCCCACCCCAAGGGTGAGAAACCCCACGACGAGGAAGAAAAGACGGAATAATTTCGGAGTCCGAATTGAAGACACCATATCCTTTCAAAAATATGCAATATTCATGCCATCGTCGAATTTCAACTTGTGTAAGGGGAAAAAAACCGCAATGTCAATTCGGGGTGTAAAAATAGGTTACAATTTTTCAGCGTGTCCGGTTCGGTTGCCCCTCAAGGGGTTTCATACCTTCCGGAGAGGAAAAACGATTCATCTTTTCGATCCTGCGGCGCATGTTGGTCCGCCCGGCATCGGGTCCGTAAACCCAGCCGTTATGGTCCACACCGTGACAGGTCAGATAACAGATTCCGGCCCGATCTCCGGTCTGCTGGTAACTCTTCCGTCCCGATCCATCGGGAAAGATCCGGTCGTTCCTGGTCCCGTCTTCGATAGTCAGCAACCAGGGCAGTGTCCGGCTTGCATGGGTGTCGTGGCAGGTAAAGCAGGTGGTTTCCTCCAGCACGACATGCTCAGAATGGTAGGGGAAACTCTCGTTGTTTAAGATGCTTTCCCTTTTGTGGCAGGCGTAGCAGAGCAGATAGGCATCCTCCGACTCCTCAAAGCCGTCCTGGATCTGGTAATTTGCAATCGTAATGGCGGGATAGTTGGAAGCATGGACTCCTCGCGGCAGCCCGGCGTCATCCGCGTTGTGGCAGTCAGAACAGTTAATCCAGTACTCTTCCGTCATCGGCTCGATAAGCGACGGCACCTTTCCTGATGACTGAAGAGAGGCTACCGGATGGGAGGATGAGGGAAATTGATAGACTGTCACATTGCTATGACAGGACTGGCAAAGCTCATATTCGAAGCTCTCCTGTTCCTTTGTGTTTGGCTTTGGAGAGGATCCGGGGTTATAGGCGGGCAGATGGATTCCGTGACCTGTATGACATGCGATACATCCAATATCCTCCGGGTGTTTATAAGGCAGGTTACCCAGCCGGCTTAAGTCCGTCGGATTAGAATGGGAGGCCAGCAAACCCCTATTAATCATTTCAGAAAACATAACCGGACCACCATGACACCGATAACAGAAATCGGGATCCTCGCTGGGAAGAAGTTTCTCACCTGAAACACCATGTCCCACATGACAGGATTCACACATCTTCACAATCTGCGACCAGTCCTGATGCCCGGAAACCGAGAGTGCCAGGAGAAAGATCAGGGAGTATGACATACGAGGCAGGCCTCCGAAAAAGTGGATTTGCGCCAGAAGTGGATTCCACTGGATCCATAGTTGAGATCTGAATGGGGGTCATGACAGCTGGTACATTGAAACCGCATGTTGCCATCCAGTGCGACACCATCCGAATCGGCCGTCATATCACTTAGGTTATTCAATGATTTATAGCGGCTGTTATTCGAAGCCACCACCCCGTTGTCCACAACCATGCTGACCGGATGGCTGCCCGAAAGATCTGTACCAATAAATCCTCCGGAACTGAAGGGCATGGGGCCTACATCAAGATTCTGGTTAATTAAGCCACCCAGAGCAATCGTCCCATCATGACAGGAAAGGCATAATTTTGAAGAGCCATTGGGTTGGTCCATAGTGCTGTCCAGAGTGTCGCTGGTGTAAATCTCGTATTGCGCCGTTGAAAGCTGATGACCCCAGAGAGCTTCAACCGGATCGGCCGTATGAGGAATATGGCAGAATTTACATACTTCGATTTCCGTGCTTGATTTTATCTGACCCGGGCCTGATCGTGAAAGGTTGTGTAAAGAATGAATGACCGAATCATCACCCAATACAGCCAGGGGCAGGCTCAAAAACATGACAATGATCAGTTCGCGCATGAAACCCCCAACTTCAAAACCCTGCCGGAAAAAGAATCTGCCAACCAGAGAGTCTTATCAATGTAATTGATATATGAGGGGTGGTGCAATACACCTTCCCCCCCGTACACGAACAGCAATTTACCCATTCTATCAAACACTTGAATCCAATTCATATGCACATCACTAACAAACAGACGTTCATTTGTCCTGTCCAGGGCCAAACCGCGCATAAAGGCAAAATAGCCATGCTTGTTTCCAGATTCCCCGAAAACCCGAATCCGCTTCCCCTCCCAGGACCAAACCTCTATCTGATGGTCCATGGCATCTGCAATGTAGATCTCATCTCCGCCTGCTACTACATCGGTTGGGAAATTGAGTCCCTCTGAGATTAACGAACAAATTTTCTCGCTTTGAAAGGTATAGATTGCGTGTGCGCCGGTATCGGCAATAAGTAGAGTTTCTCTGTCCGCAGAATAGAAGAGACCGGTGGGGCGGACAAATACATGTACGATCTCTTTCCATCTTTTGCTTTTAAGGTTGTAGGACCAAACTCTTTTTTCTGAAGAATCAGACACAAACAACTCATCCTTTCCAAAAACCAGATCTACGGGAGATCCAAAGCCCTCAGGAGGAGATAGCGAGACAGGATGTTTCTTATCTCCAGCAAGCCACACCTTCCCGGCGGCCATATCGGCAACCGCAATCATATTATTGGCAGATGCGACGGAAGAGGGTTGATGAAATGACCGGCGGGGTTTATCTACTCCAAAGAAGATTTTCTTCCATAAACCTTGACTTTTCTTTATCAACTCATCCGGGGAGGTGTAGACCCCCTGATCTGTAAAGCGACAGGTATCAGCAATAATAGGCAGGACGAGGATAAGGAGCAGGGCTAAGAAGAGTCTATTCATTTCCAAAATTTCTTATAAGTGTGACAGCAAACACATTATATTCTCGCGTATCGAATTCCGAGATATCCCTCCGCCTCTCATATCGTGAATTGAACATAAATTTGCCGTAGGTATAACCGAGAACAACACGCATATCTTCTTCTGTGGAGAGAGCGCCTTCAAACATTCTTTCGCGTTCTACCCAGTCTGCTGTTATGACCAGAAAGGAGTTCAACCTTGCCGTGAGGGTATACTTCCATGTTTCATGCCTCATGTTTCTGAACAGCGACTCTTCCTGAAAGTCCTGATAGCCAGCGCTCAGCTTTATTCTGGAATATTGAAATAGTAATTGAGAAGTAATAACATCCGTGGCCACGCTGGTCTGAAACATCTGGTCATACTTCTCATACTTTCCCCACCAATTAAGCTTGGAACCTGGCTTCCTCAGCTTGAGCCGATACTGCGAACGTAAACGGTAGATATCAGATTTTTCCAGAAACCGATAATCCCTTTCAGCATAAATGTCATCTTCAGCATAGGGTGTGAGGTTCGTCTCAAATCCCGAATACTCCAGGGTTATTTCCGCTTCGGACTTTTTGTGAATCCTAGATATATGGGCCATTCCATAAAGATCCAGGGACGGTTCATCATAATAATGGCTCCGTTTGCCGTGGTACTCCCCCCCGGCCTGCAAGTTGAAGGTTGTATACCCCAGTTTTTGCAGGTAGATCGCCCTTACACCCATGGAGGGGTATTGACTGGAAATGCTTTCCGTAGAGAGACTTGTGTAATCTAACGAAAACTCGACTGAAAATGGACTTGTCAGCCGATGCCGACTCTTCGTCTGCAGGCTGACACCCCTGTTGCCGGACTCTGTTGACATTACCGTTAAATCCGCGTAGGTATTCCATCTCTCAGAAAATTGTTGTGTCCAGACCAGGTCGGCTCGCAGCAATTGATCACTGTTTTCAAAACCTTGATCGCTATCCAAGAAAGAAGTTTCCTGTAGGGTCAAACTTGCCTGGATGGTTCCATCACTTTCCAGATAGGTCTGAGAATATGCATGTATATTTTGATAAGTATACGCTGTGTTGAAAAATGCTCTTTCATCTTTTCTGCGTTTTGCATCAAGATTGAGGGCTGTGCTTCCCCATCGCCAGCTCTTTTTGAGCTCTCCGTTTTGAAAACTCTTCTCATTCTGTGGTGAATTATCTGGACGAATATCCCTGTTTTCAAACGAAAGAAACCAGCCTCTGTATCGGCCCCGCATACCCAGATAGGTCGCTTTATGAGAATAATCGGTACCATGGTCCGTATCTACCTGGTAGGTATCATTTCCAAACATCAATTCAAGCTTGTCTCTATTGTATGGGAAAAAAGTCAGGTGAAGTCCGTACCCGATTGTCTCGCGGGTATAAGCGTACTCATCAATTTTATCATCAGAATTGTCCACATTAAAGAGAAGCATATACTTTAAAATACGGGGACTCCAGAGGTGGCTGGTGAACCTGATATTTGCAAAGATATGCATTTCCTCTGCAATCGTGACAGACTCGCCACCCTGTATGCGTTCCCGTTCCTGGTATTCTCCTCCCAGCTGAAGGTTAAACTGGTAGTATGAATTTGCCCAGACAAACGCTGGAAGAAACACAAGGATAATTACAGGTAATTTTCTCAAAACCATATCAAGTAGTCAAAAAAGGGGCACCCTACCATCAGGTGCCCCTTGATGGATCATTAATAGCGTAACTTACTTAATGTGGCACTCAGTGCAGAGAGCGCTGACATCCATCGTCACCCGGAGGAAGCCATAACCGTCCACGCTGTTGTCATGTGGGTCGTGGCAGGAAGCACACTGCACTTCACCCCCACGGAGCACGCCGTTACCGGGAGCGGCAACCAGGCCGGCATCCAGAGCATTGTTGTAGACAAAGTTGATTGGATGGTCATCAGTGAGATCGATCCCAAGATTGGCTGTTCCAGTGATAACGCCACCAACAACCAGGCCTCCATCGTTCATTGCAACAGGATCTTCATCGTTCGGATCATTGTAGAGCGATCCAACAGCAACCGTTCCATCGTGACAGGACATGCAGAGGAGAGACGTGTTGTTGGTTCCACCGATTTCGGCAGGAGCGTGATCCAAAGTTGTGGAATCATAAACCCCGAATGGGCTGGTGGATGTTTCTTCCTGGTTCCAGAGCGGATCGGTCTGAATGGTGTCCTGGTGAGGTGTATGGCAAAAGACACAGACCTGCGTTGTTGTGGTAGCCGTAGCTCCCGGACCGGCAACACTTAGATCGTGCGGGGTAGTGGCAACAGCGCCCATCATCGTGACTGCCATTGCGAGGAAGAGAAGAAAGAAAACTTTGCGCATTATGAACCCTCCTAAATTTTATAAATCAACCCTATTGTAACTTTTCAGTCCATCTTTGTGTATTGCAAAGCAGATGCCAACCATTCAGGTCCCTCCCATTCTGTCTCCTGCTGCAGAAAATCTTCAGAGTCATCTGTCCTGATTCAGTTTATATCCGTCAGATTAGGTCCAAACTCTTATCCATGATGACGCGATGAAACCCCATATCGCCTGTTAGAACAATTTTCAGCTGGTGCAACCATCCAGTCCGGTTCTCAACCAGGGTGAAATCCCCCGGCTTTACGGGGGATTTCACCCACTTTCGAACAGGTTTTCCGAATTACCCGTACTTTCTGGACGAAAGGGAGGGCGTGAACCAGAAAGGAGGTTTTCATCCAGGGAGATACTCCTCCTGGTTTTAAATTCTGGTTTTCCTATCCGTCCCGTGACCCGATAGCCCCTTACCGCTCCGTTTCAAGCTGGTCATAGGTTTCTGTCAGAAACTCCAGCCTCTGCATTCTTGAATTGCCAAAATCAGCGACATAAATCATGTCCTGTCCGTCAATATGAATCCCGATCGGCATCTTGAAAGCCCCGCTTCCTTTCCCTGGTCCTCCAAGAACCAGGAGGAGTTCAAGGTCTCGACTAAACATCTGGATGTTCTGAAAGGCTCCGTCCACCACATAAATGATTCCCCGCCTGTCCACTGTAATTCCCTTCGGGCGCGTAAATTGCCCTGGATTATTCCCAAGGGTCCCGAAGGAACCCACCGCATTAAAGTCAGCATCAAAGATCTGCACGCGCCAGTTGGCGGTATCCACGACATAAAGGTTTCCGTTTTGATCCACATCACAGAAGGTCGGAAAATTAAATTGTCCTTCTTCTGATCCCCTCTCGCCGATCGTATCCTGCAGTTCACCTTCCAGAGTGTAAACTCTGACCTGGTGCTGCTTCGAATCCACTACGAACAACCGGGATCGGACCTTATCCACGGCGACACCCACCGGATTGAGAAATCCGCTGAGAGCATATAGAAAATTCCCCTGTGCGTCGAACTTTGCCACCCGCTGTTGTTTATGGTCGGCCACATAGATGTTGTCCTGCCTGTCCACATCGATTCCCATGGGCCAATCCAGCTTTCCCTTGCCCTCTCTGCCGTAAATCTCAAACTTGTGTTCCCGCAGGTCATAGACATGGATACCGGGGTTTTTCGAATCGCTGATGAGGATGCGTCCCCGGGAGTCCGTGGCAATATCAACCGGGCGAAGGAGCCGGATGGCAAGCTCGTCCGGATCTATCCCCAGAAGAACATCTTTAATGCTCCGGCGCGTTCTCGCCTCCACATCCCTGTTGGAACGATAAATATCCAAAAACCTCACCCTGGCTGGCTGTGGAGGTATCGGCCAGACAATCTCACGAACGTCTGAAGATCTCGAAGGATTATGCGCAGAGGTTGAACAACCCGATCCAAGGACCAGAATCAAAACAGCGAAAGCGGCACAACCTTTATTTTGAATGACACATTGCACAAAGCTCATTATAGGACTCCTTGTTTGCTGCATACAAACGACCTGAACTTCCTCCATGTGGATTATGGCAGCTCAGACATCCCAGACTCTTTATTTCCTTTGGCATTTTCACCTTGTTCACATCAAAGACCTCTCCGGATACAGGGTGTTTTAGAATCGGATGACCCATCCTTTTCTGAGGATCAAGAGAGATGCGTTTAACATCATTGTTCTGAACAGAAAGGATATCATCAACCTTCGCCTCTTTATCATGGCATTGTAGGCAGAGACCATTACCGGCCACCTTCAGGAGAGTCTCTCCATTTCCCCCGTGGGGTTCATGGCAGGCCTGGCATCCTACTGACTCGATCACGCCGTGATAGACGGTGTATTCCATCGAGTGGCAGGCGCCGCAGACCTCCACCTGGGGTCCTTTGAATAGATGAGCTTCCCGGGACACGTGGGGCGTATGGCAGTTCGTGCAGCCCATCTCCATGACGGGATGAGCCACCTTAGCCTTCGAAGCTTTTTCCGCTACGTCGTCATGGCACATGGCGCAGAGGTCGGGATCCTCTTCCATGAGCTTCGTGCCTTCTGTATGACAGTTGTCACAATCTTCAAATACGGGATGGACCGATGTAGTCTGAAGGAGTTTCCCGTCCTTACTTCCATGGGGATTGTGGCATCCGGTGCAGTCCAGACTCTCCATCTTCGCCCCCCGGTGCTTGCCCTTCAGGTCGTCCAGGTCGTGACAGCTTCCGCACAGGCTCGCGATTGAATCTTCCGGCATCATGTCCTCCAAAAGAAGATGGGGCCTGCCTGTTGCGTGAACGCCGTGACAGGAGAAACAGTCTTCCTTTGCGGGGCTGTGTGCCTTTGCCTCGACAAGAACCTTGATCTCCTTGTGGCATTCAAAGCAAAGATTGGATCCTTTTTCATCCAGCAATTTCGGATAGGGAGACTGATGGGGATCGTGGCACTTCGTGCATGTTCCCTCTTTCACCGGGCCATGAATACTTGTTCCATTGAATTTATCTGGTAAATCACCATGGCACGCGTAACAGAGGTCCGGTTCTTTTACAATCAGTCGTGCCTTTTTAGTTCGGGTAGCCCGGTGACACGCTTCACAGGAACTCTCTGCGAAAGGGGGGTGCTGCACCTTTCCTGTCAACATATGGGGACGGTTGTTACCGTGAGGGTCGTGACAGAGGATGCAGTTCGTTGCGTGAACCGGCTGTCCTTTGTGAATCCTGGTTTTCAGCTCGTCCCGGTCATGGCACTCCATGCATAGGTCCGGGAGTGTCGCTTTCATAAGGTGATCGGTTTCACTGGCGTGGGGAACATGGCAGTTCAGGCAGTCCTCCACCGCACCATGCATCGAAGATCGCTCAAAGACATCTTCCATTTCGGCGTGACACATCGTGCACAGGTCATTCCCTTCCATCATCAGGGATACGACGGTTTTTCCCTCTTTTTTCGACATCTCGTGGCAGTTGGTGCATCCCTCTTCCACAATCGGATGTACCTTGCCTTTCAGGAGTTCCTCGTGGCAAAGTTCACATTTTGCCGTGGATGGATCCACAACCGAGGGGTGGGGCATTTCCCCCGCCCACGCAAACACCGCTGGTATGCAGAAAGTAAATACAATAAACAACTTCACGAGGACCTCCCCGTAGTTACGGCTGAAGATGAGCACGTAAAGAGGATATCACGGACTCTAGGGGAAACCCCTTGGGAAGATGGCAGCATCGATCGAATTCCAGAGGAGAACGTTCGGAATCGACAAGAAAGATCTGACCGGAATCCGAAACATCCTGCAGGAACATCTCCACCTCAAAGGGTTTGAAACTGTCGAGAAAGTAGTAATCATAGGAAAACCGCTGGAGGCGAATTTTCGCTTCCAGCAGGGTGTAGACTTGTTCCAGCCCACAGGAATGCTCCTCCAGGAGCCGCTGAAGGGCCCAGGAAAAGGCGGGATCCCGACTGATAAGTAAGGCTCGTTTGAGGGACATCACCCATGAGAGAATGCAAAATAAATGCCAGTTCCCAGCTTTTATAGGTTGTGCTTTTTTATTTTGTAACGAAGGGTGTCCCGGGTTACCTCGAGCAATGCGGCCGCCTGGGTTACATTGCCGTCGGTCTTCGCCAGGGCTCGCTCAATCAGTAAGCGTTCCGCCTCTTCCAGAGGCAGGGTACCCGCAGGGAACACGTCTTCCCTCGATACCTTCACTTCTCTTCCCGGCATCGGCAGGTGGTGGATATCAATCGTATCTCCGGACTGGAGGATCATGATCCGCTCGATAACATTTCGTAGTTCCCTGACGTTTCCCGGCCAGCTGTATTCTTTCAGAGCGGCCATAGCTTCATCTGTGAACCCGAGGACGTGTTTATTGAATTTCATGTTGTAACTGTTGATAAAATGGTTTGCAAGCAGCTCCACATCTTTCGGCCGCTCCCGAAGAGGAGGAATGGTGATGGGAAAGACGTTCAGCCGGTAATAGAGATCTTCCCGGAACTGTTTTTCTTTCACCATATCCTCGAGATTCCGATTGGTTGCGGTGATGACCCGGACGTCCACATGGATATCCCGGTTTCCCCCGATACGTTTAAAGGTCCAGTCTTCCAGGACCCGCAGCATCTTTGTCTGCATGGCGGGGGCCATTTCTCCAATTTCATCCATGAAGATGGTTCCTCGATCTGCCAGTTCCAGGATTCCCTTCTTCTGGGTCCGGGCATCGGTGAACGCTCCCTTTTCATGGCCGAAAAGCTCACTTTCCAGGAGTGTTTCGGGAAGGGCGGCACAATTGATGATCATGAAGGGCTCGGACCGCCGGGAGGAATGTTCATGGATATAGTGAGCGACCCGGTCCTTTCCGCACCCGCTCTCTCCCAGAAGAAGGATGGTCTGGGCGCCGCTTTCCGCAACGGTGTGGGCAAGCCGGACCACTTCCAGCATTTCTGAGGAGGCGGCAAGGATCTGACTCTGTTCTTTCACCTCGCTTTTGGAAAGACGCCAGATTTCCCGCTTGAGCTCAATTACATCATGGACACGCTGGATGTGCTGGATCAGATCCTCCATATCCAGAGGCTTTTCCAGGTAGTCATACGCACCCAGCTTCAGGGCGGAGACAGCATCCTTTATCCGTCCCTGTGCCGTGATGATGAGAAACATCATGTCGGGAAAGGCATTCTTTGCCCATTTCAGCAAATCGATGCCAGTACCGTCCGGAAGATTGACATCGAGAAGAACGATATCGGGCTCCTCGTTGACAACCATTTCCTTCCCCTCCGCCAGGGTGCCTGCTTCGCAGGTGGAGTATCCGGCTTTCTGAAGGGTCTTGGCCAGGGACCAGCGGAGAAGTTTTTCGTCGTCAACGATCAGAATCTTCATAACGTCCTTTCCTGGGCAGACGAACCGTAATCTGTGTTCCCCGGCCGGGAGATGAATCGATATGGATCGTTCCCTCCATATCGGAAATCAGCCGTTTCACGATTGGAAGTCCCAGTCCTGTTCCTCCAATTTTTGTGGTATAGAAGGGCTGGAATATTTTAGCCAGAGTGTCCTCATCCATTCCGGAACCCGTATCCGATATCAGGAAAAGGATATCATCAGCATCTGAACGTACTTCCAGCGTGATCTCTCCCCCGGAGGATATAGCCTGCAGGGCATTTTGCAGAAGGTTGAGGAAGATCTGTTTCAGATAGTCAATGTCCGCCGTGATCGACCCGGGATCATCGGAAATCTTCAGGGTGAAGGTAATTGATTTCTTTGCACACTGGGGAGAAAAGATCGCCCTGATGTCGGAAATGACCGCTTCAATTTCAAAGCTCTGGGAGTGGAGCACTCTGGGCCTGGCATAGTTCAGAAGCTGGTTGATGATCCCGGCAATTCTCCGCGTCTCATCGACAATCTGTCCCATCACTTCAAAGTAGGGGGACTCCTCTCCAACTTCTGAACGAATGACTTCCAGGGCCGAGGAAATTCCGGCCAGAGGATTTTTTACCTCGTGGGCCAGTCCGGCAGCGATTTCTCCGACGGTAGCCAACTGTTCGGCCCGGACCATCCCCTCTCGATGGCTGGATTCCAGCTCTTTCCGGGCTTTCCGGAGAGAGTCTACCATCTCGTTGAACTGATGGGCCATTGTTCCAATCTCATCCTTGCGGCGCAGATCAATCCGGGTATCCAGCTGGCCCCTTTCCACATTTCGAAAGGCCTTCATGACCTGATGAACCGGCTGCGTTACGAAGTGGTCCAGAAAAAGATAAACCAGAAGAAAGACTACGGTAATGGTGAAGAAGATAAAGAGAAAGGTGTGGAGCCGGGCCGTCTTCAACATGGAATCCGACTGGGCCATCGAATAGACACCCTGGATGGCTCCCAGAAACTTCTCTTCCGTTCCATGGCAGGTCTGGCAGGTGGATCGGTTTTGAAGCCAGAGGGTAAGATCCATGACTGTTCCATCCGGTGTCTTTCGGATCACGGCGCGGTTGTCACTGGCCGGCGAATGATCAGGATTTCCTCCGGCGGTTGCCAGGACTTCTCCTTTACTGTCATAGAGGGAAAGGTTTCGAAAGGAGTATGATTTCAAAAGTTTATCCAGCGTGTAAACGATCAGGTGGGGATCTCCCCGCGTGATCATCTGGTGAATGGCGATCTCATCCTGGACTTTCTCCATCAGCGACTCTGCAAAGAGGCGTTGACCCTCCCAGACCGACTCTTCGTAAAAGTGCAGGTACCGGCTCATCAGGAGAGGAATCGCCAGAAGATGGAGAAAGAGGATCGGAACAATCACCTTGATTCGCCAGGACATGGAATCAGGAGACCCAGGTTTTCATCATTTTTTCGATCCGGGCCCGCCATACGGGGAATCGCTTCAATTTGTCAATAATGAAGGAGCTCTTCATTATGAGCTGCATCGATCGGATCATATACTGCCGCTTGAATTCGTCCTTTTCCTTCATGACCGCGCCGAATTTTCTTGCATAGAACTTCCGGTAGCAATCCACGAGTGCCAGATCCACTTCATCCAGCGTCATGGCATCCGGTTTAAGGATGGGGTCGATAAGGTTGTATTTCCGGTAATCGGTCACGGCAATCAAATCTTTGACATCGTTGTAAAGGTCGGCGTACGGCCATGGAGTAATCGTAAGAAAGTGGGCGAAATCGGGGTCGTAATAGTGAGCCAGCTCCAGCGTGGCTTCAATGGTTTCAGCCGTTTCATCGGGAAACCCGAGGACAAAGGAAGTTTCCGAAATAAAGCCGTGTTCCCGGAGAAGCCGTAGAGCCTCCCTTCCCATTTCCACGTTGATATCCTTCTTGATGTAGTCAAGGGTTTCCTGCCGGGTCGCCTCGACCCCCACATAGACATGGACAATGCCCGCTTCCCGGTACAGTGAAAGGATGTCGGCATCCCGGACAATATCGTCCACGCGGGTTTCCATGAGGAGATAGAGATCCCGGTGATTCAGGGATCGAATCCTCTCAAGCAGGTCGATCCACCGGTCCCGGTCCGATGTGGGATATTCGTCTCCGATGAGAACGACGTTTACGCGGTAACGGGAGTAAAGCATCTCCAGTTCTTTCACAACGTTTTGGGGATCTCTGGGTCTCCAGGTCTGCTTCCAGAATTTCTGCTGAGAACAAAAGATACAGTTGTGGGAACAGCCCCTGGAGGTGGATATGGCCCCCAGTCGAGTACCGGGAATTGCAAAATATTTGTACGGCTCCCAATCAAGCAGATCGTACCGGGCTTTGTAGGTTTCAAGATCTTCAAGAAAGGATCGGGGGGTAGTTTTTACGATATTTCCATCCGATCGAAAAACCAGACCGGGCACGCTGGATGGGTCGGTTTCCGCCTCAAGCGAGGAAAGGAGCTCATGGAGGGTCATTTCCCCTTCTCCCGCCACGATAAAATCGACTGCATCGGAGGTCTGGAAAATTTCTTCCGGGCAGAAAGAGGGGTGAACTCCTCCAAGAATTACACGCGTACCGGGGGACACCCGTTTCGCTGCCGCGGCGACCTCCAGCGTGTCGGGTAGTGTGGCCGTAATAGAAGAGAGACCCAGATAGTCAGGCTTCATGTCTTTCAGGACCAGTTCAATGTCTTCGTGGGTAACCATCGTGGACATCGCATCATAGATGACCGGCTCCACGCCCGCCCGGTCGGCAGCATCGGCAAGGGTGCAGAACTGGAGAGGGATCCAGCGCCCGGCCACCTCCACAACACCGCAGTGGTAGGGGGTCGAAACAAAGAGAATCCTTGACATAACGGTACTATAGCATAGCGAGCCGGTAGGCTTGGGATTCACCTTCCTTTCCTTGATCGGGTACGCCTGTACTGATTTTCTATCTCTTAAGCTTTCGTGCCGGCTGGCTTTCCGGGTAAAGTGATACAAATTTTGATAAATATTTTTCTGCTTCTTGATTTCGTCCTTCAGACTGAAGCAGGACACCAAGGTTATACAGCGCATAGTAGTCGTCAGGATTGATGTCCAGAACGTGTTGGTACGACTGTTCAGCCTGATTGTATTTTTTCATCTTCCAGTACACATTCCCAAGATTCAGGAAAGCTGCAACGCTATCCGGATTCTCCTCGATCACTTTTTTAAATCTCGTTTCAGCTTCCAAATAATTTTCCCTCTGTACGGATATAAAACCAAGCTTCAGCAATATTGAAGGAGAATGGGGATAACGGTCAATAAATTGACGCGCAAATTGTTCGGCACTGTCCAAATTTTTCTCAGCCATCGATTTCAGCAGTTCATAGTGCCAGGTGGCTCCCGTATAAGCGAAATCTCTAACGTCCTCATGAATTGAATCCGAAACCCCCGTCAGGTATCCGAGGGCACCTAACTGTCTTTTCATCTCCTCATCGAGTTTTTTTTCACTCCGGTCCACAGGAGTTCCATACGCTGACCTCTTTCGTTTCAAACGGAGAACAATATCAGGATTTTCAGCTGCCAGGTCTTTTGCTTCTTCCGGATCAATATCTGCATTCCATAGATGGTGCCGCAATGAAGATTCAAAAAGCCACTGACCATTCCATAATCCGAAAACGGGGGGAAGTCCAAATTCTCTTGCACCGGCCAGCGTCTCCATCGGAATATCTCTGACCGGCAATTGGTGGGGAGACAAAATGTCAATTCCATCACATTCTGAATATGTTTCTCCCAGCTGACCCAGAATGGTAGGCAGAAGGTCAACCGTACTCACCGGTTCGACCCTGACAGCATGCGGAATCCCGGATCCAAACATGAGTAAAGGAATTCGCGTAGTTGAACTATGGAGGAGAAGTCCGTGGGCCTTTTCCCCATGATCTCCCAGTCCCTCTCCATGGTCAGACAGGACACACCATAACGATTTTTCGACAGGTCTTTGAATACGGCTCAATGAATCGAATAAGAGCGCAAGCTGCCTGTCCGCAAATGCCACTTCGGAAAGGTATTCTCCATTCTGTCCCTGAAAATTGTGAATCGGTGAATTATAGGGAATGTGCGGATCAAAAAGGTGTATCCAGAGAAAGAGTTTGTCGCTCTCTGAAAGATTGGATTGAAGCCAGTTTACCGCTTTTAGAATGGTTTTATCAGCTTTTCTTTCTGCCATGAAAATTTCATCGATTTTTCCACCGATCGTCACCGCACTGTCAAATTTATCGAACCCTGCTCCAAACCCAAACCTGTCGTCAACTACAATGCAGGAGACAAATGCCGCAGTTTTCCAACCCTTTCGCTGAAACAGCTCGGGTAGTGTCTGCCTGGAAGAATCGTGAGGAATATCTCCATTATGGCGGACCCCTTCTTTCCAGGGCCACAGACCGGAGAGCATACTCCGATGGCTTGGTCCGGTCAGCGGAACGGGAGTTCGTGCATTAGCGAAAATTAAGCCACGGGAAGCCATCCCGTCCAGGAAAGGAGTTGGAGAAGGGCTCTTTCCCCCGAGGAACCCGTTGGCATCCCAGCGCCATGTATCGATGGAGACCAGAACGACAGTGTTGATCGAAGATCCCTGATTGTTATATAAATTGCCGCAGCTCGGCCCTAAAAGGAAAATGATACAGAAACCTATCACCCAAACAATTCTTTTCAATACGTGAATGGGAATGGTTATACCCATATAATCAGACTGCCAGTAATTTGAGCGGCAAGCTGGCTATGATGGACTCTCGAAGTTTTTCTTTCAACCACAGGTCCTTTATGTTGTAGGGATTATACTCATCGGTAAGAACAAGGCCCTCATTGGAATCGATGGGATGTATTCGTCCAAAATATTTTACAACACTCTTCTCAGGGATTGGATGAATCGGATACCGGTTGACGACGGAGATATCAACATCCCTTTTTGTGCCATCGTAGGCAATCAGAATGATATTCCCATAGGCATCCGGAGTGGCTTGCTCATAGAGAGGAATGACATCCACATTTTCAAATACATGTCGGATCGTTTTGATCACTGATTTTGTCATGTAGGAATTATGGTCGAGAGATCCAATGATATTCATGGCTGCAATTCCATCACCTGCCATGCGCTGCTTGACCAGTGTCAATGCCTCTAGTGTCAGGAGGTGGGATGGCGTGGAATCGCCAGTAAATGCGTCCAGAATAATGTAATCATATGTTTTGTTACTTTTGGCCAAGAAATATCTGGCATCCTCTGAGGCGACTTCTCCCGTTGCGCCAAATTGAAAATATTCCCTGGCGATTCTGATCACTTCCGAATCGATATCCACCACATCCGTAGTGATTCCCTGATGCCCATACCAGGTTGCGACAATGCCCGCTCCGAGCCCGATCACCAGACAACGGTCTCCCTGAGGTTTCATCGATATGGGAATCAGCTGAAGATAATAGGAATATGGATATATGGAGAGGCGTGACCTCATATCAATCCCGCCCTGAACCAACCCGTCAATCATCAGCTCTCGCGTATGAATCGGGCCGTAGGAGAAATCAATGACCTGGAGATTCCCATAATAGCTGTCCGCAGTGTATACCTGTGTCGCACGGGTGCCATTTTGGAGAAGTACAGAATAGTTTTCAGTGGAAAATGAAAGTAGAAGTAGGGGAAGAAAAGCAGTAAGTATGACTATTTTTTTTCGGAAACAGAGGAAGTATACGACGGAAAGTAGTATCAGCAAAACCCCTACAAACTGCATAATCCTGGATACCCTGAAATGGGCAATAAGAACAAATCCGGTCAGAACAGTGCCTGCAAAACTGCCAAATGTAGAGATCGCATAAAAGAAACCCACGTTTCGACCCAGTCTCTTGAGTTCTTTCGTGTACAACTTAATCACGAAGGGTGAAACACATCCTAACAGTGCCAGTGGTGGTCCGAATAGTATTGAAGAGACAAGTAGTGAACCCACGCGAAGTCCCGAGGATTGAAAAGCAGTGAGCACTGGTATTTTGATCAGAGGAACCAGTAGACAATAGATTCCTGCACCAAGGATTAACTGGTAAAGGTGATCCGGATTTCTTCCCCTGTCAGAAAAGATTCCCCCTGCATAGTAGCCTGCCGCCAGAGCCAGAAGCGTCACCGTAATCATGGATGTCCATACAAAGAGACTAACGCCAAAATAGGGTCCAATAATTCTGGATCCGAGGATCTCGATGACCATAATCAGGCCGCCGCACAAAATGGCTGTTACCATCAAGAAAAAAGTACTGATATTTTGTTTGAGAACCTCAGGCTTTGTTTCTTTCATTTAATCTCCCCACAATTGATGAAAATCAAGATTTACCAACTTGATCGTCCCATCTTCCACCAGGCCCAGCCTGCCCAGGCCGTGATCCCGGCAAGGACAACGTGTTTTCCGATAAGGATCGTGACCTGGCTTCGCTCTAGGGCCGGGAACCATTCATACGTCCGGTAGTGAATCGTGCGGACCACCCCCAGAAGAAGAATCAATAGAAAACTCATCAGAGCCAAACGTTTCAAGTTTCGGAAGAGGTTGGGCGGGGCGTCGGGAAGACAGGCACGGGTCCACCAGGCGTAGAGCGTGGTCACAAAAAAGAATGCCGTGGCGAGGTCGTGGAGATAGTTGTTGAGGTAGACCAGGGCGGGGATGAGAAGATCCAAAGGTCCTCGTCAGGGAATCCGGTGCGGCTCCCGGATGGGAGTCCATCGGTAGGATTCAAAGGAGGCCACAAGATCTTCCCCTCCCTTTCGAATCACGTCCCGGTATATCGGGAAGGCAAGCCATGCTTCAATGGCTTCCTCAGAAGCCCAGAGGGAAAAGACATGGTAGGTGAAATCCTTTCCGATCACCTTGGCGGCTTTGAAATCCTCCAGCCCCTCGATATGGTCCAGGTGTTCCATGGCTTTGGAAAAGGCACCGAGAAATTTCTCTTCTTCTTCGGCGCCCTTCAACGAAACAGTTATCGACACTCCTATCATCGTTACCCCCTTATTATTTACAGAATATGATGTTTCCGGGCAAAGGAGACGATGTGGTTCTCCACCTCTTCAGGGGAATCCACGATCGTGAAAAGCATCCGATCCTCCGGGGAGATGTACCCCGTATCTCCCAGGGTGCCCTCGATAAACTGGACCAGAGGTGCCCAGAAATCCCTTCCGTACAGCACAACGGGAAAGTGTTCAATCTTATCCGTCTGGGAAAGGGTTAACGCCTCAAACAATTCGTCCATCGTCCCGAACCCTCCGGGAAAGATGACGAAGGCGGTGGAATATTTGACAAACATGAGCTTGCGCACAAAAAAGTATCGAAATTCTAAAGATATATCCTGGTAGGTGTTGGGTTCCTGTTCGAAGGGAAGCTGAATGTTGCATCCTACGGATAGCCCCTTTCCATCCTGGGCACCCCGGTTGGCCGCCTCCATGATTCCCGGCCCGCCTCCGGTGATAATCGAAAATCCCTTCACCGCCAGCCGGCGTGCCGTTTCCCTTGCCGCGTCATAGTGGGGAGAACCTTCTTTCACTCTTGCAGAGCCAAAAATAGCCACGGCTCCCCTTACCCTGTGGAGAGCTTCGAAACCGTCCACGACTTCCCCCAGAATTCGAAGAGCCCGCCAGGGATCCTTAGTCGTAAAATCATCCAGTTCTTCCCGGCTGGGAACACGGAATAGCTCGTGATCATGGTGAATCGCGGAGGAAGTTTTTTTCTTCATCAGAAGGGCATTATACCCGGATTAGGTGATGACCCGCTACTTTTGCCGGATCGATTGATTCATTCGGGTTGGATTGAAAGCAGATTGTGAACCCGTGGATTTACCGGTCAGACCTCGACCTAAGTTCCCGAAAAAAGGATGTCAGAAGAGTACTGCAGGTGTCCTGGAGAACACCGCGTATCACCGTGGGCCTGTGGTTTAACCTCGGATCTTCAACAATGTTCCCCAGGCTCCCGCAGTAGCCGGCCTTGGGATCGTCCGCTCCGAACACCAGGGTTTCCAGCCGCGCGAGAACGATCGCACCGGCACACATGGCGCAGGGCTCCAGGGTCACGACAATCTGACATCCTTCCAGGCGCCAGGATCCCAGGTTCCGGGCTGCCATCCGGATCGCGGCCATTTCCGCGTGAGCGAGAGGATCCTTGTCGATTTCTCTTCGGTTATAGCCTTCCCCGATCACCTCACCGTCCCGGATCACAACACACCCTACCGGAACCTCACCGAGGTCCGCGGCTTGCCTCGCGAGGCCGAGGGCCTTGAGCATATATGGCTCGAAAGCTTCCATGATACAATGATATCTTACCCTGAACCGGGAACAAAAGTCCCTCTGGGATTGTCTTTATAGAAGGAGGCTGCCATGAAACTCAAAATCTTCACCCTCGTCCTTCTTGCCGTGGCCATTATGGGCTGGGCGGGTGACATGCGCTGGGAAAACGGCATGAAGCTTCTCAAAGAAGGTAAATATGATGAAGCTCTTCCCCGATTCCAGACTCTTGCCCAGGATTTCCCCGATGTCTATCAGTACCAGCTGATGCTCGGCCAGTGCCTCATGAAGCTGAAGGAGACGGAGAAAGCCAAAGAAGCTTTTAAAAAGGCCTATGAGTTGAAGCCCGACTCCACCGATGTCGCCTTTGCCTATGCCCAGATTCTCCAGATGGATCGGGACTATGACACCATGGCCCTGGTCCTGGGAAAGATCGATGAAAACCAGGTGACCGGAGAAGCGAAGGACAAGCTTCACTACCTCCGCGGTCTGACCGGGTTTTACCAGAAGAAGTACGATGTGGCGGCCGCAGATCTGGCAAAGATCAAGAACGAACAGTATCGAGACCTGTCCAATTATTACCTTGCCTATTCGTACTACTACCTCGATCGTCTGGACGAGTCTTTGAAGATCCTGGACAAGGTCAATGACGACCGGAAGGATGACGCCCTCCGCCTCAAGCACAAGATATTCAGAACCAAGATGCAGAAGACGCAGGATCCCGAGAAACGCGCTTCGTACATTTCGAAATCGATTCAAATCGCCAAGGAACTGGTGAAGCTCGATCCTTCAGCCGACAACTACTACGCCCTGGGACAGGACGCCCTCTTTGCCGGGGACATGGAGCTTGCCCAACCCAACCTGGAAAAGGCGGCCAATGAAGGCAACGGCTACGCCTGGTACTATCTCTCCTTTGCCTATATCCGGCAGGGGAACCTCTCCCAGGCAGAGAAGGCCTGCCGCGAAGCGGAGCCGAAGCTTAAAGCCAGCGACGATGGACAGGCACTGAAAAACCTTTACTGCAACTGGGGCCACATTTACCACGTACGGGACGATCTCAATTCCGCCATTACCTATTACACCAAGGGCGGATGTGAACAGCAGCTGGAACTGGCCCGCCAGGGAAAGAAGGCCATCGAACAACAGAAGCAGCTTGAACAGCTGATCCAGCAGTTCAAGGAATTTGGCAACTGAGCCTGATCTGCAGGACACTACTACGCCCCGCTTCCGGCGGGGCGTTTTCTTTTCTCCAGACAGCTGATCACTTGAGGCCCTCTCAACGAGGCTGATATACTCAAAGGGACAAAGCCCCGTTTCCAGGAGGCGGTTAACCCGGGAGGCAATTCTGGACCCTGCACGGAACCGAAAGAGTCGGAATATGAGGCGGAAACGACGCACGATTGCAAAAGAACTGGTTACTTCGATCTTCCTTGCCCTCATCATTCCCTATCTGGTCGTCGCCATAGGAGGAGCGGCTTACCTCCGGCACCAGATCCGTCACCAGAATGATCGCCAGGTCTCTGCCGCCATGGAAACCGCCTACAGTCTTCTTCTGAATGAAATGTCGCTTATTCAATCCACGGTTGTGGGTATGGCGAAGGATGCTCATCTCCTATCCCTCATACGGCAACCTGCCGGTCTGGAAGCTGAAACGGGATTTCCCGGAAACATTGAACCTCTCCACGGAGCCCGGATCGTCAATACGGGAGAACATCCGGTCTACCCTCCCCGGCCCTTATTTCAGAACGAGTACGATAACCTGATCGATCAGGCACTTGCAGAAGGAAAACCAATCGCCGAATTCAGGCATCTTGAAACCAGGGAACTGGCTCTCTATGATTTCCGGGTCGCACCCCCGAAGGGTAGAGAGACCGTCCTGGCCATCCAAGCCGTGGCACCGATCAATTCCGAGGAAGGCGAGCCCCTGGGCGCAATCAGCGGCATTGTGATCCTGAATGGAAACAGGGCCCTCCTCCAGCGGATCTCCTTCCCCATCTTTCACGAATACCTGATGAAACAGGGGGACATCGGGATGATTGCCCTCTCCGTCCAGGGGAGACGTGTGGCCTCCAACCTTATCGAGGCACTGGGATCCCGCGAAACCGTTTCCCCTGAAGTCGATGTAATGCCGGATGGTGAAGGAATTACCGAAGAACATATCCTGGATGAGCGTCTCTTTCTCACGGGATTGAGGCCGCTTCTGGATTCGGAGCGTCAGACTGTAGGGATGCTGGAGGTCGGGATTCCGGAAACCGCCCTGATTGCATATCCTCGAACTCCGGTCTTCATCTTTACCGGAATTATTCTCCTCACCCTTGGAGTCGCCTATCTCCTTTCCCGACATCATAATCGGCTTATCGTAGATCCGATTACCGACATGGCCCTCACGGCCAGAGCCATTGCCGGGGGAGATCACAACCTGGAATTGACGGTTCCATCCACGAGAGAAATCGCCGATCTGGCCGAAAGCTTCAATGAAGTGGCACGACAGTATCGGGATCTTGTCGAAGGTCTGGAAGCCACCGTGGCAGAACGATCAGAAAAAATCGAGTCGATGCAGAGGCAGCTGATGCAGGCTGATCGCCTGGCCAGCGTAGGAAAACTTGCCGCCGGTGTAGCTCACGAAATCAATAATCCCCTGACTTCGATCCTGACCAACGCTTCCCTGATGGCCGAATCCTGTCCACCGGAAAACCCATACCGCAGAGATCTTGAACTCATCGTGGGAGAGTGCCTTCGCTGCCGAAAGATTGTACGGGGGCTCCTGAACTTTTCAAGACAGAGCCCTCCGGAATTTTCTTCGTTTTCTCTGAACAATGCCGTCGATCAGACAATCCGTCTTCTTCGCCATCAGCTTCGCTCCCGAAAAATCGGTCACGAGATCGATCTGGATCCCAACCTGGCTCGAATCTGTGCCGATCCTGACCAGATCCAGCAGGTTCTCTTAAATCTCTTTATGAACTCAATGGATGCCATGCCCGAGGGAGGTCTGCTTACGGTGGTCACGCAATCCCTTCAAAGCCATGCGATCCTGCAGATTTCCGATACGGGTGTCGGCATTCCCGATTCCATCATTGACCATATCTTTGATCCTTTCTTTACCACCAAGGAGAGCGGAACGGGACTCGGATTATCGATCAGCTACGGGATTATACAGGCTCACGGTGGGAAAATATCGGTTGAAAGTAAAGAGAATCAGGGCACAATCTTTTCGCTGTACTTCCCCCTTCCTTCACAGAATCATCCCTCTCCCTGCAGTTGATCGACCCCTTTCCTGTGTGATAAAGTGCAGGCGATGAAAGATAAAATCCTTGAACGATTCCTGCGCTATGTGAAAATTGACACAAGATCAGACTATGAGTCCGAAACCTTTCCCTCCTCAGAAAGGCAGTGGGACCTTCTTCGACTCCTGAAGGATGAGATGGTTTCCATGGGGCTCCATGATGTCGAACTTGATCACTATGGGTACCTGACGGCAACGCTTCCCGCGAATCAACCCGCGAAAGGCGTTCCGGTGGTTGCCTTCATTGCCCATGTCGACACCTCTCCCGATGTACCCGGTGAAGTCGTGAAACCCTTAGTTCACCGGGATTACAATGGAGAGGATATTGTCCTGTCCGGGAACACGGCCGAAATCATCAAGGTGACGGAAAACCCAAACCTGGGCCGCTGCAAGGGAGACACCCTGATTACCTCCGATGGAGCTTCGCTTCTGGGTGCTGACGATAAGGCCGGGATTGCAGAGATCCTGTCGGCGGTAGAGTACCTGCAGGCCCATCCCGAAATTCCGCGGGGAACCATCAAGATCGCCTTCACTCCGGATGAAGAAATCGGAAAGGGAACTCTCCATTTTGATGTTGAAAAATTCGGAGCAGACTTCGCCTACACCATGGATGGCGGGGATCTGGGGGAAATCGAAAACGAAACCTTCACGGCTTCCAGTGCCACCCTTACCGTAAAAGGCCACAATGTCCATCCCGGGTATGCCAAAGACAAAATGGTCAACGCCGTGAGGATAACTGCGGAACTTCTCACCCACCTTCCTGCGGACATGGCGCCCGAAACCACGGAGAAGCGGGAAGGGTACATCCACCCTAACAATCTGAAGGGAGACGTCTCAGAGGTTACGGTCAGTTTCATCCTTCGCGATTTTTCCCTTGAAGGCGTCGAGCAGAAAAAGGCCCTTCTTCAGGATATCTGTGCACGTATGAGGGAACGTTATCCTAAAGCGGACATCATCCTCAAGACTGAGGATCAGTACAAAAACATGATTTACAAGCTCAATGAAGAACCCCGGGTTGTGGAGTTCGCCCTGGAAGCCGTGCGCCGATGCGGCCTGGAACCCCGGCTCAAGTTCATCCGGGGAGGAACCGATGGAGCGCAGCTCTGTTTCAAGGGCCTTTTGACTCCCAATGTCTTTGCGGGCGGGCAGAATATCCACTCAAAGCAGGAATGGGTGAGCCTTGAATGGATGGAAAAAGCCTCCGAGACCATTCTCCACCTGGTCCAGATCTGGTACGAAAAGACTCATACTGCTTGAAGGTTCAACCCTTCAATTCTGATTTTTCTACAATTGAATTTCCTTCGAGGAGGACCCTATGACCGAGCCCAGGGCAGGGCAGCTGCCGGATAACGCGTACACACCTCTCAAGCCGGGAGAAATTTACCGTCCTTACGTTCCCGCAGATAAGGCGCTTCACGAGATTACCCTCCGTTCCGTTCTGTGGGGATCGATCATGGCCCTGATTTTCACGGCCGCAGCAGCCTACCTTGGACTGAAGATCGGCCAGGTCTTTGAAGCGGCCATTCCCATCGCCATCCTTGCGGTAGGGTTGAAGAACCTCTACCGGCGTAAGTCCACGGTACTGGAAAATGTCATCATACAATCCATCGGAGCGGCCTCGGGCGTCATTGTGGCGGGCGCGATTTTCACCCTGCCAGCCCTTTACATTCTTGATCTCAAGGCCGATTTCTTCAAAATTTTTCTGGCCTCCTTCATTGGAGGGATTCTGGGGATTCTCTTCCTGATTCCCATGCGGCGGTACTTCGTCCGGGATCAGCACGGACTTCTGCCCTTCCCCGAAGCTACGGCCACAACGGAGGTTCTGGCAACAGGCGAATCGGAGACGGGAGGTCAGGCCCTGACACTCGTAATCGCCGCCCTGGTCGGAGGCCTTTACGATTTCGCCATTGCAACCTTCGGACTCTGGAAGGAAATCGTTTCGACACGAATCCTCCCCTTTGGAACTCTCATTGCTGACAAGGTCAAGATTGTCTGCAAGGTTAATGCCGGTGCCGCCGTTATGGGCCTGGGGTACATCATCGGACTTCGGTATTCTCTGATCATCTGCAGCGGAAGCTTTCTCTCATGGTTTGTCCTGATTCCCCTCGTCTATTTCTTTCATCCCACCTTCGGGGAGACAGTATTCCACGGTGCAAGCGGGATCGGAGCCATGTCCGCGGAAGAAATCTTTGCCCAGTACGTTCGTCATATCGGAATCGGCGGGATCGCGGCGGCCGGGATTATCGGGATCATAAAAAACGGGAAGATCATCGTTTCCGCTTTTACGCTGGGTTTCAAACAGATCTTTTCCAAGAGTGAAGCCGATATTTCGGAGCGGACGGACCGGGATATGCCCATGGGTGCCGTGGTTTCACTGATCATCGTATCCGTTATCGCGGTCTTTGTCTTCTTCGGCACGATGGTTGTCGAGTCATGGACCTACGCGGTGGCCGCTCTTCTGGTTGCCATCGTGATCTCCTTTCTCTTCACCACGGTTGCTGCCCGGGCCATTGCCATCGTAGGCGTCAATCCCGTGTCGGGCATGACCCTCATGACGCTTATCATTTCCTCGTTCATTCTCTACCAGATCGGCCTGACGGGGCCTGAAGGCATGCTGGCCGCCCTGATCATAGGAACAGTAGTATGTACCTCTCTTTCCATGTCCGGTGGATTTATCACCGATCTGAAGATCGGGTACTGGCTCGGTTCCACTCCCTACCATCAGGAGCGGTATAAATTCCTGGGAACGCTGATTGCCTCCGCCTGCGTGGGCATCGTCATGCTCCTTCTCAACAATGTGTACGGATTTGTTGCCACGGATGCCCATCCCACCCCTCTTGCCGCACCGCAGGCCAACGCCATGGCTGCCGTTCTTACCGCCATGTTTCAATCTTCCGCAGCCCCCTGGTATCTCTACCTCTTCGGAATTGTCCTGGCCATCGTACTTGAATTTGTCGGCATTCCCCCGCTTGCCTTTGCCCTGGGAATGTACCTTCCCATCGAACTCAATACTCCCCTCCTGATAGGCGGCTTCGTCGCATACCGGGTCGGAAAGAGCACATCGGACGAAGAGCTTTCCAAAGTAAGGAAGGACAAGGGCACCCTCATCGCTTCGGGATTTATCGCCGGAGGATCGGTGATGGGTGTCGCAAGCGCCGTCCTGGCCTTCTTTTTCGGTCAGCAGTTTCATCTCGGAATCGGGGAAACGGTATTCGGAGAGTGGCTGAGCCTCATCTTCTTTATCGGTCTCTGTCTCTTCCTCTACGGGTACTCCCGAACCGCAAAGAAGGCGGTATAATCGCAGCCATGGATAGCGAAGAACTGACTAAACTGAAGGATCTCGCGCGCCAGGTTCGAATCTGGTCCCTCAAGGCGACAACACGCGCCGGTTCGGGACATCCGGGTGGATCCCTTTCTATCGCGGAGATCCTGGTGGATCTTTACTTTCGAAATCTCCGTCACAATCCCTCCGATCCTGCCTGGGCGGACCGGGACCGGTTCATCCTTTCCAAGGGGCACGGTGTCCCGGCTCTTTACGCAGCCATGGGGCTGAGCGGTTATTTCCCGATCGAGAATATGATGTCCCTTCGAAATCTGGGGTCCCCCTTTCAGGGTCATCCGGATCGAAGGTTTATCTCCGCCCTGGAGGCCTCTACGGGATCCCTGGGCCAGGGACTTTCTATTGGAATCGGGGTGGCCCTGGCGGCCCGGCTTTCTCAATCGGAACACCATACGTATGTTCTCCTGGGAGACGGCGAGTGTCAGGAAGGCCAGATCTGGGAAGCGGCCATGTTCGCTGGATTCCATAAACTTGGAAACCTCACAGCCATCGTCGATTTCAACAAGTACCAGCTGGACGATGCAACCTCCCACATTCTTGAGCTTGAACCCTTTGCGGCCAAATGGGAGGCCTGCAACTGGACCGCACTCCGTATCGACGGCCACGATCTGGAAGCCGTCGATACAGCCATGATCCAGGCCCGCGAAGATGGAAAGCCAACGGTCATCATCGCGGATACGGTCAAGGGCAAAGGGGTCTCCTTCGTTGAGGGAAACAATGACTACCATGGAAAGGCTCTGACACCTGCCGAACTGGAACGGGCTCTGGGAGAACTGGGAGGTACACCATGACAAAGCGTACGATGGGGAAGGCGACCCGGGTCGCCTACGGGGAAACCCTGGTAGAACTGGGGCGAACCCATCCCGGAATCATCGCCATGGACGCCGATCTGTCCAAATCGACACAATCCGCCCTTTTCGGGAATGCCTATCCCGATCGGTTTTTCAACGTAGGAATCGCCGAAGCCAATATGGCCGGCATCGCCGCCGGGTTTGCTTTGAGCGGTTATCTTCCCTTTGTCTCCTCCTTTGCAGGCTTTCTGATCAACAAGAGTTTTGATCAGATGCGCGTCTCCATTGCCTACCCGGGTCTGAACGTAAAGTTTGCCGGTTCCCACGGAGGTATTTCCATCGGCGAGGATGGCCCCTCGCAGATGGCGATTGAAGATCTTGCCCTCACTCTTTCCCTGCCGGGATTCACCGTAGTGGTTCCCGCCGACGAGCATGCGGCCCGAAAACTGGTACGCCAGGTTGCGGAAGATCCCCACCCCGCCTACATTCGACTGTGCAGGCCCCCGGCACCCGTTTTGTACGATCCGGGCACACCGATTACCCTGGGAAAGGCCCACGTGGTTCGGGAGGGTAGCGATGTTTCCATCTTCGCGATCGGCCTGCTGGTGGCCGAAGCCCTGGATGCCGCGGAAGAACTCCAGAAGGAAGGAATCTCTGCCGAGGTGATCGACCTTCATACCCTGCGTCCCCTGGACCGTGACGGGATTCTCCGGTCGGTAAAGAAAACCGGACGGGTGGTAACCGCCGAGGAACATCTCCTGACCGCGGGGCTCTCCTCCGAAGTCGGGCGGATTCTTGGCGAGCATTATCCGGTTCCCGTCCGAAATGTCGGTCTTCAAAACACCTATGCCCAATCCGGGGCTCCCATGCAGCTCCTGGAGCACTACGGCCTCACCTGTCCGGCCATCCTGGAAGCCGCACGATCTCTGTTCTGAACATCGACGGCTCCTTTCCGTAAGATCCATCCATGCAGGGGGAACTTGCCGCTCTGACTGCCGCGTTCCTGTGGGCCTGGACTGCCACCTTCTTCACGGTGGCATCCCGACACATCGGTTCCTTTGCCGTCAACGTCTACCGGATTCCCCTCGGGCTCCTTCTGCTGGCTCTTACCTATTTCCTGGCAAACGGATCTCTTTTGGTGACGCCATACCAGGTTCTCATGCTCTCCCTGAGCGGAATCGTGGGTCTGGCCATTGGAGATGCCTTTCTCTTTGAAGCGTTTGTACTCATCGGACCCCGTCTTACGATGCTGATTTACACGATGTCCCCCGCCATGACGGCAGTGATTGCCTTCCTGTTCCTTTCCGAGCGGATGGGACTCATGGCCCTTGGCGGTATGGCTGTCATCATGATCGGGATTCTCTGGGTTCTCATGGATCGTAATCCGGGCGTGCGACAGGCGAATGTTCGGGGCGTCCTGTACGGCCTCCTGGGAAGCCTCGGCCAGGCAATCGGGCTTGTCCTGGCCAAATCCGCCCTGGACACGGGGATCGACGCCCTCTATGCCACGATCATCCGTATGGCAGCCGCGACCCTGGCCATGGGCCTGGTGGTTCTGGTATACCGAAATCCTGGAACGCTGTCTATCCTTCGGGATAAACGCAGAGCGATTCTGCCCCTGGTTGGCGGAGTAATCTGCGGCCCCTATCTGGGTGTATGGCTGTCTCAGGTTGCCATCAAGCTGACTCTTACCGGCATTGCCGCAACACTCATGGCCATGGTACCGGTCATCATCATACCCATCTCTGCCGTTGTCGAGAAGGAGCGCATTACGGTTCGAGCCATACTGGGGGCCCTTGTGGCCATTGCAGGGGTTACCCTTCTTTTCATGCGTTAAGCCAATCTCATCCCGGGAATAGACCCCGGCGTATGAATGTTCTGATAAAAGAATTTAATTCCCTGAGGATAACCGGGGCGCCTCCCGAAGCTTGAAAGAATCCTTTCAGGCTTCTTTTTTTCTGCCCAACCCTCCAACGTAAAAAGCACAGGACTTGACAAAACGGATGATACGGCCTATTATATATAGGAGTCCTAATTATGAATACGGAAACCAGACCCGCCCTCGATCCTTTGTCAATGGAAGTTCCTTCCATGACGACCGATATTTCTGTCGGCAGAGACATTGATGTCCTGGCAAAATTCATTCAGATTTACTGCAGGGATCTGCACACGGAAAAGAACCGGGAACGGTTTCTCGCCCGGGGAAGGCTTGCACTCTACTTCAGACACCATAATCTTCACCTCTGTGAAGACTGCAGCAGGCTCCTTCTCCACGGTGCGGCAAAACGAATGATGTGTTCACTGGACCCAAAACCGCGATGCAAGAAGTGTCCCATGCCCTGCTACCGTCCCGGTTACCGGGAATCCATCCGGGAGGTCATGCGTTATGCCGGAAGGAAGATGATCCTTACGGGAAGAGTTGACCTGCTGTACAAATTCCTTTTGTAAAAAGGGAGGAAAACCAATGTCCCATCCAACGTTTGAATCGGGAAGCGTGGTCTCTCAAACCTCCGATCTTATCCAGGTTCAGCCCAGCACGATCGTAAGTCGAACGATCATTAAGAAACAGTCGGGAACCGTCACGCTCTTTGCCTTTGATCAGGGACAGGAGCTCAGTGAGCACACAGCTCCCTTCGATGCTCTTGTACACGTCCTTGAGGGAACCGCGGAGGTCATCATTTCCGGAACCGCCCATACCGTAACCCCGGGAGAGAGCATCCTGATGCCTGCCCATGCGCCCCACGCTCTCCGGGCCATCACGGCCTTCAAGATGCTTCTGGCCATGGTGCGGGTCTGACGGGAGATAATCGATGAGTGAACTCCTGGAAAACGCAGCAGCACGGAAGGCCATTCTGAAGGAGATGATCCTCAAGCTTCATCAGGGAGACACGGCGGATGCCGTGCGGTCCCGGCTGATCCAGACCCTGGGCTCGGTACCGTACGCCGAAGTTGTAGAAGTTGAGCAGGAACTCATGAATGAAGGGCTTCCGCGGGAAGAGATCCTGAAACTCTGTGACCTCCATTCCCAGGCCATGAAGGGAGCCCTGGATCTTTCTTCCGCAAAACCGATCCCACCGGGACATCCCGTCCATACCTTTATCGAGGAAAACAGGGCCCTTTCGTGGGAGATCGGGGAAGCGGAAAAGGTCGCAGCCACCCTCTCCACTCTGGACGACGGGTCTGAGGCCTCGGACCTCATGATGTCACTCCGCCGCCACCTGCATGCCCTCACCGATGTGGATAAACATTACCGCCGAAAGGAGAACCTTCTCTTTCCGTACCTGGAATCCAGGGGGATCGAAGGCCCGCCGACGGTGATGTGGGGAAAGGATGATGAAATCCGTTCGTTGATGAAGGATGCCCTTGCGGTCTTTGAAACCACCGACACCTTTACGGTCGGGGAAGCGAAAATTGTTTTTGAATCGCTCTTTTCTCCCCTCTTTTCCGCGATTTCAGAAATGATCTACAAGGAAGAGCATATTCTCTTCCCGATGTGCATGGACACCCTGAATGATTCCGAGTGGATGGCCATCGCCGATCAGAGTCTCGAGATCGGATTCTGCCTCTATGACCCGACTATCCAATGGAAGCCCGAGGGCGTGACTCTGAAAGAGAAGGAGCAGACCGGAGAGCCTGCCGACCGCGTCCGCCTGCCCAGCGGATCGATGACACCCGGTGAGCTGACCGCCATTCTGAATACGATCCCCTTTGATCTTACCTTTGTGGATGCCGAAGACACCGTCCGTTACTTTACCCAGGGCAGGGAGCGAATCTTCGATCGAAACCGCGCCATTCTGGGCCGAAAGGTCCAGCTCTGCCATCCGCCATCCAGCGTTCATATCGTCGAACGCATCCTGAGTGACTTCAAAGCGGGAAGGGAGGATCAGGCATCGTTCTGGATTGAGCTCAAAGGAAAATTCATCATGATCCAGTATTTCGCCCTGCGCGATGAGCCGGGCAACTACCTTGGGACCCTGGAAGTCTCCCAGGATCTGACCAGCCGCAGAGCTCTTACCGGAGAACGACGGTTGCTGAAGTACGGAGATCCCGAAGGATCTTCACTGTGACGGCATCCCAGAATCCTCCCCCCATTACTCCCGAGATGAAGGTTGCCATGCTGCTGGAACACTATCCCGATCTTGAAGAGACGCTTCTTTCCCTTTCCCCCGCTTTTTCGAAACTCACGAGCCCGGTTCTCCGCAAAACTCTGACAAGGATCACTTCTCTCGCCCAGGCCGCACGTGTGGGAGGTCTCGACCCCGGTTTTCTGGTCCGGGAACTCAGGGCCCGGGCCGCTCAATCTCCTCTCCCGGACCTCCCCGAGTCCCGCGAAAACGAATCGCTGCCCCCATGGGCGTCCGAAGCAAAACCCGAAATCATTCTGGACGGCCGCCCTCTCCTAGAGGAGGGAATCCATCCCCTGGCCGCCGTGATGGATCAACTGAAGAATCTGAAACCCGGCGATGTCTTTCTTCTCCTGACCCCCTTTGTCCCTGCTCCCCTTATCGACAAGGCCCGGGAACGCGGTTTTGAAGCCTGCGTGGATACCGAAAATTCAGAGGAAATTCGAACCTATTTCCGCCACCAGCCCTGATCACGGGACATTTGAGTCCTTACCGGGTCTACGCTACAATAAACAGTTATGTTTATCCGGCGAGGATATTCCATCGTTTTCACCGGATTGATTCTAATCATTTCTCAGAGCCCGTCCCCTCTCATCGGCGAGACGGGCCCGGGATCTCAGGCCCGATGGATTACTGAAACTGCAGACGCGACACCGGGGAGCGGCAATTATGCTTCCCTGGCGGTAGATGCCGAAGGCTTCGTTCACATCGCATCGTTTCAATGGCTGTATGACGAACCGGCCGGGGATGGTAATGTACCTTACGGGAACCTTCTCTATACAACCAATCAGAGTGGAACGTGGCAGTCCCTGGTCCTCGAAGAGGGAGCCGGGATGACGCCCCGGATTGCCATTGACGGTACGGGAGCCGTCCACATTGTTCACACCCGCCTCGGATTCTCTTCACCCTCAACCCTGCTGAACCTCCTCTACACAACGAATGGGTCCGGAGCCTGGATCACTACCGCCATTCAATCCGGAACGGTGAAGGGAGCCGATGCTTCCATTGCCGTGGATCGAAACGGATTTGTCCACATCTGCTGCAGCAACGAAGAGGGAACCGGATCACCTTCCGGACCCTCAGGGGGCCTCCGCTACGTGACCAACAGCACAGGAATCTGGACGTGGCAGGATGTCGACCCCGATCCCCATGCAGGGCATGACACCGACATCGCTGTCGATCCGTGGGGTTCCGTTCACATCAGCTATCTCAACTCCGAGGCCGGCCTGGGCTACGCCACCAATCGGCAGGGATTCTGGGAACATACGATTCTGGACTCCACGCCCAACGTGGGTTGGAATACGTCCATCGGTACCGATTGCCGGGGCAGAGTCCATATCAGCTATTCCGATCCCGGTCCCATTCTGGACCCGCCGGGCCAGGGAAGGCTGATGCATGTTTCCAATGATTCCGGGGAGTGGATTACGGAAGTCGTGGATGATTCCGGTGCGGGGTACTATACGGGGTTGGATATCGATGATGCGGGCGCGGTTCGCATTGCCTACCTTGAGATTCTTCCCCAGGGAGGCCAGTTGAACCTCGCGACCCTGCAGTGGGGAACCTGGCACCTGGAGACTGTGTCCACAGCAGAGTCTCCGGGAGATGCGGTGGGGATCTACTGTGCCATCGACCTGGACCGGGAAGAAAAACCCCACATCTGCCACTATGACTATGCCAATCAGACCCTTCTGTACACAACCGACCGGTCCAGGATCGCCCTGACCCCGGATCTTCCCTCACCCAGGCTCTGCCGTAAGCCTCCCCATTCCCGAACTGACAACTCTCCTCCTGAGAGCCTGGTTTCCGATTTCTCCAACCTCCGCCCGTTGAAGAATATCAATTCCCCCTGTCCAGAGGACGCCATCGAAATTTCCGCGGACGGGTCCACACTGTACTATATGTTTGCCCGGGACTTCGACAGCCGGCTGTGTACACAACGTCTCCTCTCGTTTCCCAGCGGTACCCACGTCTCCCGTCGACAGGGAAACCCGGACACCTTTGTCTATTCGAACTTTTTTGATCTGGGAAAGGGTATCGATTATTCCTTCGATGCAGAATTGAGCTTCTCTCCTGATGGATCCACCGTCTATTTTCATTCCCTTCGGGCAACCAATACGGGATTCCAGCAGGATCCGCCGACAGAAGACTTTCTGGATATCTACACCGCTCCGATCATCGACGGCATACCGGGACCCGCCGTCAATCTGGGTCCTCCGATCAACTCACCCTATCCGGACGGAGAACATGCGATCCATCCGGATGGCGTCACGCTCTATTTCACATCCCTGCGACCGGCCGGTCTGGGAGGCTCCAACATCTGGTCTTCCACACGGATCGACGGAACATGGTCGGATCCGCTTCTCCTTTCCCCCCCCATTAACTCCGACAGCAATGACCTTCAGCCCTTCTTCGCGGAGGGAGGCCAGGTTCTCTTTTTTGTCTCCGACCGGGACGGAGGAAACGCAATCTATCGATCCGAATGGTCTCCGTCAGGATGGGGAATCCCGGAGGTTGTGATACGGGGGAATGTGGGGGAACCATCCCTGACAGCGGACGGCATGCACCTCTACTTCGTTCATGTGCTCATCGACGAAGAAGGCATTTTCGATTCCGACATCTGGGTTGCAGACCACATCGGGATATTCACCCGCTGATGATTTATAACCTCAAATCGTATGGTTTACAGTTCATAGCCAGCGTCGAACGGACGACCGGTATAGATCCCACTTCTCTCCGAAGATTGTGGACAGATTGTTTTCCTCCACCCGAACAAATGTCAGATCCAGAAAAACCATGAAGAGAGGCACAACAATCAACGGTGCGAGGGAGCCGAGCAGAACGCCCAGTCCCAGAAGGATCAAAACAAAGCCAAGATACATGGGGTGCCGGGTGATCTGGAAAACTCCTGATGTAATCAGTGTGGTCGGTTTTTCATTCGGTTTAACGGTTGTTCCGGCCCGTTTCAAGGCTTGATCTGCCAGCAGGTTGACACCCACTCCCAGAAACAGCGGGAAGAAACCGGTCCACGACCAGGGGCCATGAAGAATATGAAGGACTGGAAAAATAAAATGAAGCCAGACCATGAGCAGAATAGCTCCAAAGAGGAATACGGGCGGATGGAATACCGGAAGCCTGCGTTGTGTCCGACTCACGATTCCTTTCCCCGTTGATTCTGTTGTTGGGACAACCTTTCGTACACCATTTCTACCATTACTTTCCCTGATGAATAAAGTCACCAATGCGCCGGGCACGTTCCATCTCTTCCTGTGTCAGGGGCCCCATTTCCAGGGCCTGGATCCCTTCTTCAAACTCCTGCGCACTCCTGGGTCCCATCATGCAGAGATCCACTGCGGGGTGAGAAATGGCAAAACGGTAACAGTCCGCCGCGGTAAGAGGTTTCTCTCCCGGGGGCATCTTCCGGGGATTGAGCAGCTTTCCCCATCGGGTCGCCGTATAGGCCATGATCCCGGGCCGCTGTTTTTCAGCAAGATGGGGGAAAATCTCTTCTTCCGCACCCCGGTGGGCGGCGTTGTAGCGAACCATGAAGATATCAATGATGGAGCCATCCTGGTCAGCCATCTTTCCAAAAAACTTCCGATTATGGCCCGACATGGCTACAGATTTCACTACACCCTCTTTTTTTAGTGTTTCGACCCCCTTCAGGACACCCGTTGCCGGCATACGGTTATGCCAGCCCAGAAGGAGAATATCCGCAACGTCGAAACCAAGGGCATCGAGACCCTTTCGTACCGATCGTTCCACAGTCCATCCAAGATGATCGTAGGATTGCAGAATGAGAACCAGTTCTTTTCTGTGATTCCGCCCCAGGCTTTTTAGCGCTTCCCCCATCCCTTTCCGTCTCAGCGATCCCCAGTAAAACGTGTTGATATTGTGAACAAAGAAGGCCTTTTCGACCGATTCCCGGGGCACACCATATCCTCCGGACAGACCGAGCCGGCTCACGGAGAGGCCGCTTCGGCCCAATGTTCGTTTTTCAGTGAAGGTCAATCTTGCCTCCTGCTATCATCTCGCTGTGAAATCCATACCATCGCTCAAGAATCAACCGTCCATCCTGCGAAAAATCCATACGCCCGTGAGAAAGAAAACCGCACCCACACCGAGGAGTATGGAACAGGGGAAGGCAATTTCGGTAAAAGAAAAACCTCGCCAGATCGCGCCCTCGGTTGCCAGGATCGCCCACTTGATGGGGCTGAGACTGCTCAGTCCCTTCATCCAGGAAGGCATCACCATGAGAGGAACCATCCCACCTCCAAACATGGCCATGGCAAGAAGAAGGGCCCAACCGGTACCGCCCACAGCCTGTTCGGTCTTTCCCAATACGGAGATAAACATCATGATTCCCACAAAACAGAGAGAGGTACAGACGATGGCAAGGGCCAGGAGAGCCGGGCTCATGATCCGTATGTGAAAGATCAGCTTTCCCACAAGAAGGAGAAAGACGATGACGGAAAGGCTGGCCAGAAAACAGGCCAGAGCCTTTCCCCCCAGGATGTGGGCCCGGGAGATAGGGGCCATTCTCAGCCGTAGAAAGGTACCTCGAGTTCTCTCTACGACAATGGAAATCGCGAACGCCGCGACACATCCGATGAGGGCCCATGCGATGGATTGAGGAAAGGTCAGTTCCCACGAGCTCCTGGGGCCTTCCGACTCCCGAACGACATCGACCTTTTCCACGGCAACTCCCCCCATGGCGGGTCCCGAAGCGTAAACATCCTCATCCACGTCTGTCAGAAAGGTGTCCAGCGAAGTGATAAAGGTGGAAAAGACCTTTTTTTGCGCCGGGTCCAGCTTGTCATCCCCATCGATTTCCTCAGGGATCCCGCTGATTCTCTCCTTCAGCCTGGCAGGGTTGGAATAGATCGAAAAGAGCGTCTCATAATAGGCCTGGTTCAGAAGTCCTTCCAGATACCCGGCCTCCGCTTTGCGGGCAGGATCGATGCCCACCTGGAGAAGGGAGCCTCCCCCGGAAAAAAAGGGATCGGCATTTCCGAATCCTTTTTTCACAATCAGAAAGGCAACCAGCTTTCCCTTTCGAACCTGATCTTTTGCCTCTTCGATGGAAATTTCCCGGACATCCAGAGCCGCGGAAGATTTCAGCTTTTCGGTAAAGGCGAGGGATGCCTCCGAGCCGTCTTCATCCACAACGGCCACGGACATGGATGCCGTATTTCCACCTCCTCCCGAGAAGATGGCGCCAAAGAAGATCGCCATGAGAAGGGGGAAGACGAGAACCCAGAAAAGGCCGAACTTGTCTCGCCACAGGAGACGGAGATCTTTCAACGCAAGGGTGAGAAGAGTTTTCATTGGTCCCTCAACCTCCTTCCCGTGAGATTCAGAAAGACATTTTCAAGGTCCGCCGCATGGATTTTGAGATTTAAAAAGGAGAGGCCCGTACGCCCAAGATCGGCCACCGATTCCAGAGGGCTCTCGGTCTCAATCCTAAGAAGCGATCCGTTCAGGCTCCCGGGAAGGCTTTCCGGTTTGTCAGGTATCGAATCAAGCTCGACTTCCACTACGGAGGGGCCCCCATGGGCCCGGATCAGCCCATCAACGGTGTCCATCGCGAGAATTTCTCCGTGATCCATGATGGCTACGCGGTCGCAGAGTCGCTGAGCTTCCTCCATGTAGTGCGTCGTATAGAGAATGGTGCGGCCTTCGGCCCGTAGTTTTTCAATATTATCAAAAAGGAGGTTCCGGGATTGCGGATCCACCCCCACAGTCGGCTCATCCAGGAGAAGAATCGGAGGATCGTGAAGGAGGGCCGTGACCAGGTTCAATCTCCGCTTCATCCCCCCCGAATAGTGGACGACCCGATCTCCTTTTCGTTCCGTGAGACCCGCGAAGTCCAGGGCCCAGCGGACCCGCTCGGAAAGCAGCTTTCCCGAAAGATGGTAGAGGCGGCCAAAAAAGAGGAGATTCTCTTCCCCGGTCAATTCCTCGTACAGGGAGAGGGACTGAGGGCAGATTCCAAAGCTCCGGCGCACCTCCGGCCGGGTCGGGTCGTCGGAGCCGTCGACCCGGATCGAACCGCTGTCGGGAGTCAGGATTCCGACAAGGAGGTTAATCGTTGTCGTCTTCCCGGCACCGTTGGGACCCAGTAGGCCAAAGGTCTCTCCCTTCTTGATCTCATAAGAGACACCCTTTACGGCTTCAACTCCGTTAAAAGATTTTTTCAGTTCTTGTATTGAAATCGCGGATTCATCCATAGAGGGTTTGTACCACGCCGGGATGGAGGTGTCAAACCAACAGGAATATCTTGATCAGATCGGTCACCTCGAATAATCGAAATTACTCTTTTTCTCAACAAAGAGTAAATCTCCATCTTTGACCAGACCGATACCGTGAGCATAGTATTTGTACTCTTCTTCCCCGGGATTTAAAGCGGATCCTTCCCTGATTTTGATACAGCGGGTAAAGGTCTTATTGGGTGTTTCCACAGTTTCATTGGTACTGACGACCTCCGCCCGGTCCATGGCGATTCCGGGTGCGATTTCCTGGTAGTACTTCATCCCAACCAGGGCATCCCAGGGCATGATCAGCCCGGGCCTGGCCCCATTCTCTCCGGCACGCCATGATCCCTCATGACTTACGATTTTTCCATCCCGATAAATGTCTACATCTTCTCCAAAGTAATAGATATCCATGGATTCCCAGCAGTACGAATAATAGTTCCTGGAAACCTCCACAAGGTTGCCATCTTTCCACTCGCGTTCCTCGACAACACGGGTCTCGAACGGACCAATTTTTACAATTTTGCGAAGAGGTGTGATCTCAAGCCTTTCCTCGTCGCTGGCCAGAACCAGAATAGTCCCGGGTTCCAGGTCAAGATAGCGATTTCTTTTCCCGGGGAACATATGACACTTCGACAGATCAAACTCGTACTGATAACCCCCAGCTTTCAGATCGACGGTTATGGGGGCAGGTTTTTTAACTTCAGACTGCAGGGGTTCTTCCCTATCATCTTTACTATCGGCATCAAACGGTTCAGGAGATTGTATTTTTTTCAATTCCTCCGTTTCAGCTCCAGAGGGAATCATGGCGTCAATCGTTAACACTTCTCCCGTCTCCAGGGGAACGATGGTTTCCTCCACCAGAAGAAGATGATCCTCCACCATCGCAAGATAGTGGAAGGAGTTGGAATCATCAAAGGAATTTTCGCTTCCCATAAGAATACGTGAATAGGTTTTTCCCGACCTGCCGTCGAGATTCATGGTCAGGGTCTGATATTTTGTCAAGTCCGGAATCGGAGGGCTGGAGCGGAGATCATTGGGCCGGTCAGAAATCCGTACTTCCCTGAAAAGAACGTGACGGCCGTCGGGACTGAATTCCGGCTGATTGACCTGCTGGAATTCCTGTATCACCTTTCCGTCCATAACCAGGACACTCTCCCTTCCCTTCCGGGCCGTGTAGAGGGAATGGTTACATCCGGGTGGAAAGATCCCTTGTAACTCGTCATTTCTTGTGCTTCTCAAGATACCTGCTCCTTCTTCTACCTGAAACGGGGGCAAGATCATGATTTGATCGAAAGTCGGATGGACCGTGTCACCGACAACAAGATAGGAACCATGAAATCCCCTGACCCTGGTGGCCAGAATGTTTCCTTCTTCACAGAATGCCGCAGTTACACTGATACCTTCGGCCTGAAATACCGGGTCACCATTTACAAGTACGACCCAGGTACGATCGGGACCCTGAACCGGACAAGCAATGTTTTTCCCGTCCGAACTGAAGGCGGGTGAGCCGGCATCGAGATAGGGACCCCATGTTGTTTCATCAATAATAACAAAGGTATTTTGTTCATCATTTTTTGCAACATAGGCAAGCCGGGTTCCGTCCGGACTGAACTGAAGGTTTTGGATCTGTTTCCAGGGTTTCCCTTTCTTCCCATCTATGACCGCCCTGTAACCTTCAGAATCGAGCCCGGCATAGGCAATGTGCCGACTATCCGGGCTGAATATAATTTCAGTGATATTTCGATATGACTCTCCAATTTCTCCATCTACAACAAAATTCAACCCACTGTCTTTGTCAATGACATAGGCAAAACGAGTTCCATCGGGACTGAACTGATGCGAACCGATAACAATTTGACCGTAGATTTTTTGTGTGACGCCATCCAGCACATAAAAGGACTGTGTTTCCCCTTTCGCAATAAAAGCCAGATGCTGACTATCCTGGCTGAAAACTGGAATCATCACTTTTGAATAAGGTCCATATGTATTATCAGAAGTGACCAGGTAGGATCCATCTCCCGTTTCCGCGCTGTAGGCCCATCGGGTACCATCCCGGCTGAAGACCGGAAGGGACACTTTTTTGTACCCGTCCTGCTTCACCCCGTCCATGACAACATGCCAGCCAAGTAATCCACGCACTATATAGGTAAGATGTTGACTGTCGGGACTGTATCGAAAGGTGCCCCCGAGGGGTCCACCACGGGAAGGAGAGAAAAGCTTCATATAGCTGTCCACATGGATACCGTCGACAACAACGCCAACTTTAAGTCCATCCTTTACTGCAACCGCCATGTGCCTGCCGTCTGGACTCACACACAGGGAAGCCGGATAACTTGAAGCTGTATCTATCTTACCCATAAAGGTTTCCACAACATGACGACCATGTATATCGTACGAAATTTCCACTTTTTCCACCGAACCCTTAATAGCGTTGGCGCCGCAGCCCAGGCACAGGAAAAAGGATAGAATTACCCAGAGAAGGATTTGTAGTTGGATCGATAAAATAGTTTTCATTGACGTAAACCCCCAACTTTTTCAACCTGATTCTTTTCTTATTACGATACCCCATCGACATCTAACCAGAAAAGATTATGAATTCCAGGGACGTTACCATCCTACCATCCAATGCAAGGAATTCCAGGTCTTCAATTAAACCGCTGTTCTATTCCGGGAGAAAGGGTTCGACGTTCTGGATGTCGTATCCCCGGACCAGGATGAACTGCCGAACGGTTCGTCCTCCAGTAACGATGTCCAGGTACTCGGGAGGATCGGTCCGCTCGCAGATTTCCGAGGCATACTTGATGATGTCGTCCCTTGTGGAATAGAACAGGACATCTTTCCCGGCAAGGTTCAGGTGCTCCTGCCAGTAGAGATAGCTCAGACCGTGCCGCCCTCCCCTCGATCGGATGAGCAGAGGAGAGAGGCTTCCGCCGGAACGGTACCCGGCGAGGGAAACAAGGGAATACGAGGTTGAGGCGGTTAATACTTCAGGAGGTTCCTGCTTCAGACGATCCGCAAGCCTCTGGTACCCGAAAAAGTTTCCCGCAATTTTGGAGGGAATGGAGTGGGTTCGGGCCAGGAGTCCGGGGGCGAAGACAGGGACCATGGCAAGGAGAATGATAAGACATGCCGGGATAAGTGACCCGACGACCTGCCGCTTCGTAAGGGGCCGGTCAAGGGTAATCAGGAGGGCCAGAGGGAAAAATCCCGGAGCAATCCAGTGGGCCCCGGCATGGTCTCGAAATGCAACCAGTCCAAAGAAAGCGATCGGAATGAATCCTGCGAGAAATACGATTCGTCGGCAGGGTTCTTCCCACCAGGATCTCCAGAGTCTGACGATCCGGCCAACGGCGAGAACGGGAAGAACCGGGCCCAGAAGGAGAAGTTGTGCGGCCCAGAATTCAAAAAAGTGACCGATCCCTGCGGAAGCTCCTTCGTGGCGGCCGACAAGCTGAAACGCGATGTTGTTAAAGTGGTGATGCCCGGCCCAGATCCATACCGGGGCTGTCAGAAGGAGAGAAAAGGCAGCTCCATGGAAAACATAGACCGAGTTCCAAAATTTTCGGGGAATCAGAAATGCCAGGGGAAGGATCAGAACAATAGGAAACTTTGCCAGAAACCCAAGCCCGGTGGCCAGTCCGAAATGGATCCAGAACCGAGGGTCGCCGCGAAGGATGCGGACCAGGGCGTAGAGGGCCCAGAGCCAGCAGGGGATCAGGGCGCTGTCCGTAGACAGGTAGAACGATCCAAAGAAAAAGAGCGGGGTAAGCTGCAGGACCAGGTAAGCGGTCAGACCGTAACGAACGGTTCCGGAAAGCCGGAGGGAGAGTAAAAGTAAAAGATACCCCGAGAGAAAAGCAGCAAGGATGGGTAGGAACCGCAGGGCCAGGGACGTATTCCCCATAATGGGTCGGAACAAGGCCACGGCCCAGATCACAAGGGGAGGCTGATCGAAGTAAGACCAATCCATGTTCCGGGCACAATCCCAGTAGTATGCTTCGTCCCCGGAGACAGGAGTGACAAGTGCAAGGACAACCCGCAGAAGTGCAATAAGTGCGAGAATCATGATGGCACGTTTCATAGCCCGCGAATCCTTTCGATCGCATCCCTTTTTCCAATCACAACGAGCGTGGAATCGGATCCGAGAACCGTTGATGCATCAGGAAAGACGGCTTCCCCGTTTTCCCTCTTGATCAGAACGACCTCAACCTGGTACCGGGTTCGGAGAGCAAGATCTCCGATTGTGGAACCCTGGAATCGGTGGGGCACACGGATCGAGGAGAGAATGTAATCCACCGAAAGCGGATACTCGCTTATGAAGGAAGTGTCCGAGATTCCCTCCCTCACTTCGAAGGCCACATCATGTTTTAACAGTTCCCGGTTATACACTTCAATCGTGTCATTTTTACTGAGCGTTCCCAGAAAGATACCGTCTTCCCCGACAATGGGAAGTTCATCCTCTCCCCGTTTTGAAAAGAGACGCATGGCTCGATCGAGGGTATCCGCAGGGCTCAGGGTGACATCAGGTAAAAGGAGAAGGTCTTCCGCCACAAGGATGTGCTTGAGATCCTCCCATTCGGGGAGTACCTTTCGAAGGTGTTCAAAGTGAATCGTTCCGGCCAGGGTACCGTCATCGTTCCGGACAAAGACCGTATTTTCCCTTCGCTGGATAAAGGCCTGAATGATTTGATCAAAATTGGCATGCCGATGTAGCGTCAGGACCTGGGTCCGGGCAAATTCAAAGGCCGAGATATCCTTCAGGATGTTGATGTCTCTCCCTCGGTGGATATGGATGCCTTTCCGTACGAGCTTGAGCGTATAGATCGAAAATTTCTGGAGTCTTGTGGCAATGATGGTGCTGATAATACAGGAAACCATGAGAGGAAGAATAATTCGATAGTCGTTCGTTAATTCAAAGATGATCAGAATGGCCGAGATCGGTGCGTGAACCGTTCCCGCGACAAAGGCACCCATACCCACCAGGGCGTAGGCGCCCATCCAGGCGGTTTCATGGGGGAAAGCATGGTGGGCATAGGTTCCGACAACTCCACCGAGCATCGATCCCATGAAAAGGGATGGGGCAAAGATCCCCCCGGAGGCCCCGGACCCGACCGAAAGGGAGGTGGCCGCCATCTTTGCTGCCAGGATCCCCAGGAGAAGGATGCCTCCAAAATTGCCATGGAGGGCATGGTTGATCGTTTCGTAGCCCACACCATAGACCTGGGGAAATCCAAGAGCGATGATCCCGACGCAGGCACCCCCGATTGCAGTCCGGAGAATGGGGTGGATACGAAGCGAGTCAAAGATGTCCGCCGAAAAATAGACACTCTTGATAAAGAGGACCGCGGCCAGGCCCGCCAGCAATCCAAGGAGGGCATAGGGAATCATTTCATAGGCAGAGACAAGCTCATAGGCAGGAACTTCGAAGGCGGGAAAATCGCCAAAGGTGTGGCGGGACAGAATCGTGGCCGTCACCGAAGAGATCACGATGGGAGAAAAATGGGCCACGCCAAAATCTTCCAGAACCACTTCGACCGCAAAGAGAGCCCCTGCAATCGGCGCATTAAATGCGGCAGCAATCCCCGCGGCAGCTCCACAGCCGACCAGGGTTCTCAACCTCCCTCCAATGATCGACAGAGCCTGTCCCACGGCGGATCCAATGGCCGATCCAATGTGTACGATTGGTCCCTCACGGCCGACCGATCCGCCGGAAGCAATAGAGATGGCTGTGGAAACCATGTTTGTCAATACGACTTTCGGGCGAAGGACACCGCCTTTTCTCGCCACCGCCTCCATGACTTCAGGTACGCCGTGTCCCAGGACATCCCGGGCGAAGAGGTGAATAATCGCACCCACGATCAATCCGCCGGAAGCGGGAATGATGATCTTCATAAACCAGGGAATTTCCCGGATATACTCCAGGCTGGGGTTTGCTTCTCCAAAGAAAGGAACCTGAAATTCCTTGATCGCCAGGCGGAGAAGGATCGCCCCGGCACCGCTCAGCAGTCCAATGGCCACCGCGATAAAGATCATGTACATGTGTTCTGCGATGCCCAATCGCTGAAGGTTGAGCTTTGCTCCCTGAAAAAAGGAAGAAGATCGTTCCCTCAAGGATCCATCACCCCGTTCCCGGGATCTCTCATGAGCCTATCCTAACGGAAAACCCTCTTCTGGTCCAGAGAGAAATTACCAATCATTACTGTTTAATATAAAGAACTTGAGAGTTTCTCCAAATTAAGCCGGTATACCAGACCAAATGACAGGTCTATATGATATATTCATCGGATGTATCAATGGTTTTTATAGCTTTTACCCTGTGGGTCCTGGAGGATCTATGAAACGCAGTTTTATTACATGTATGGCACTTATTGCGCTTATCCCTTCCTTCCTTTTGGCCTATCCATTCTTTGACAATGCCGAATCGGGAACCGGCCAGTTTCTTCTGGATTCTCCGTGGGGTCTGACTAACTCAGCCAGCCATTCCCCCACCCACGCCTTCACCGACAGCCCCCTGAGCAATTACGCCAACGGAGTGGACCTCTCCCTCACCCAGGCGGCCGCGATGGACCTCTCCCTGGCCACGGATCCCGTTCTCTCCTTCTGGCACCGGTACACCCTGGAAGACGGGTATGATATTGCCCGGGTTGAAGTCTCCACAGATAACGGGGCCTCCTGGGATCCGGTACCCCTCGCCTCCTACACGGGAAGCATCAACTGGTCACGGGAGCAGTTGTCACTATCGGCCTACAACGGTCTTGCCAGCGTGACGCTTCGTTTCCGTCTGACTTCGGACGCGACGGTAAACATGGACGGATGGACGATCGACGATATCCGCGTGGATGAAGCTCCCTCCGCTGTATCTCTCAGCAATGGTTCAGTTACACCCACTACGGTGGCTCTCTCATGGACGGAGAGTTCGGCGTCTGACTTCTCTGCCTATCGGATTTACCGTTCGACTTCCGCCGGTTTCGACTGGCGGACCGCTACACTCGTGGAGACGATCACCGAAAAGACATCCACCTCGACGACCGACATCACGGCATCACCCAAGAGAACCTTCCACTACCGTGTCATGGTCCTCACAACGAACGAACTCCACAGCCTCTCCAACGAAATACAGGTAGTCACCCCCGCCGGGATCGATTTTCCCTTCCTTGACAACGGCGAGGCGGGAGCGGGTCTCTGGTCGCTGGGAAGCCCCTGGGCCCTTACAGAGGAGGGGGCGGAGAGCGGCACCTGGTCCTATAGTGACTCTCCTGGGGGAGACTATACCAACAGCATAACCTCTCAATCTATGGTCCTTGCCACATCCCTGGATCTCTCGACGTCGACGGCCCCTATCCTGGCCTTTCACCACATCTATGCCTTTCTGGCAGGTGACTTTGGTTTCGTGGAGGTTTCCACGAACGGCGGCAGTTCCTGGACGACTCTGCTGACGTTTACCAACAACACGGTGACCGAGTGGAGCCATGCCCAGGCAGACCTGACGCCCTACCGTACTCCCAATGTCATGATTCGCTTCAGGATCACCACGGACGCCTCCGGTACAGCCGACGGGTGGCACATCGACAACATCTCCGTCTCAGAGCAGCCCACCGTTGTTCCTTCTCCCTTCCTTTCCAACGTCACCTCCCACACCATTGACATGGCGTGGGATCAGAACACGGACGGCAACTTCAGCCACTATGCCATTCACCGTTCTACGGCCACAGGTGTTTCCGCAGCGAGTCCCCTGGCGGGAACAGTGGATCAACAGACCACAACCACCTTTACGGACCTGGGGCTTGCCCTCAACACGTGGTACTACTATCGCGTCTACGCTGTAAATCAGTATGGGGCCTACAGTCCCGACAGTGCCTCGGAATCCAGCACGAAGACGCTGAATAACCCCCTTCCCTTTTACGACAGCTTTGAGGGGGACCTGGATAACTGGTGGCTCACCGGAGGATGGTCTGCCACCGATGTCGTCTCCGCCCACGGCGGCACCTGGTGCCTTCAGGACAGCCCGGGTTTCTACACCGATTCATCCGACACCTCCGCCACCACTTCTGTTGATCTGACGGGCACGGCACGCCCGGTCCTCACCTTCTGGGACCGTTTCGCCTTCGAAACCAATAATGACTGGGGGGTTGTAGAGGTCAGCACCAACGGAACCACCTGGATCCGCCGTTACTCCGTCACCGGGACCCGGGATCCCTGGGCCCGCCAGCAGATCGACCTCTCCGAGTGGAAGGGGCAGCCCGATCTGAGAATCCGATTCGCCGTAAGAACGAACGGCTGCTGCGTTGTCGCAGACGGCTGGTACATCGACGATGTGGCCGTCGAGGACCTCGTCCTTCCCGTCTTCACACCTCCCTTCACCGAGGACTTCGAGTCCGGCCTGGGTAACTGGCTCCGGGCCCGATGGACCGAGGTCACCGATGATCCCCACGGCGGGACCACCTCCCTCCGATCCACCCCCGAGGGCAACACCTATCCCTCCACCCCCAACATGCTCGATCTGGCCGGGACCCTCGACCTCTCCTCCACCACCAGCCCCCAGATGACCTACTGGGTCCGGGGACATCTCGAATACCACACCTGGTTCCGGGTCTACGCCTCCACCAACGACGGCGTCTCCTGGGCCGAGGTCTCCGGGTCCCAGATCAACTACTACTGGAGGTACGACTCCACCTGGACCCGCTACCAGCTCGATCTCTCCACCTATAAGACCTATCCCAACCTCCGGCTGAGAATCCAGACCCATACCGACGGCAGCGGTGCCGACGAGGACATCTGGATCGACGATATCCGCATCGAAGATCTGCCGGCCAGTGTCGTCCTCGATCCGCCGGTTCCCCACCTTAAAACCATTGACCTCTCCTGGTCCGCCTCCGGCCTGGGAGACTTCTGGAAATATGAAGTCTATCGATCCACCAGCCCCAGCGTCAGCCTCTCCTCCACGAAGATCGGTGAATTCACCAACGTCAACACCCTCGCCATGACCGATACCGGTCTGGACATCGGGACGACTTACTACTACAAGGTCTTTGTCTACAACACCTACGGCACGACCACCCCTTCCAACGAGCGATCCGCGACAACTGTTTCCATCACGATTCCCTTTCTTGATCCAATGGAAAACCTCAATTCCTGGGTTGCCACCGGGACATGGGGTGTCACCGACGAGGCCGTTCACGGGGGAACATTCTCCGTTACCGACTCTCCCTTCGCCAATTACGCTGATTCATCCGACACCTCCATCGTCACGGCAGTTAATCTGATCGGAACCAACCGCCCGGTCCTCACCTTCTGGGATCGTTTCGCCTTCGAAACAAACGGAGACTGGGGGGTTGTGGAGGTCAGCACCAACGGAACCACCTGGATCCGCCGTTACTCCGTCACCGGAATCCGGGATCCCTGGGCCCGCCAGCAGATCGACCTCTCCGAGTGGAAGGGGCAGCCGAACCTCCGGATCCGTTTTGCCGTTCGGACCAACTCAAGTGTCGTTCCCTACGACGGCTGGTACATCGACGATGTGGCCGTTGAGGACCTCGTCCTTCCCGTCTTCACACCTCCCTTCACCGAGGACTTCGAGTCCG